>JACQMA010000035.1 GCA_016203825.1 Deltaproteobacteria bacterium
AAGCGATCTGGGAGCGCGAATTTGTGGAAGGGCGCGATATCAACGGCGATCATTTCTGGGGAAATCCGACTGATCCCAATGCGGTGATCGAACGTGTCGATGAAGAAACCGGTGAAATCACGTACATCGATAACGCCAGCGGCCGACCGATCCACAATCCGATTCGAAATCCGAATTATGAACCAAAATTGTTTGGCGGGACGTTGAGGGTCAGCGACGTCAATACCGAGACCAACGAAATTGACCTGGAGCTTTTGGAACCGAGCCGCGACCGCATGTACGAAGCAGAGTTTCGTCAGACCGTCTTTGTCCCCGAAGTGGTGTGGGTCAGACGCGCCGAAGGGACGCGGGAGGCAGAGTACAACGACCTTGGTGACTTGATCCCGTATCTCCCTGAGAGCTACACCGATGACCCCGGTTCCCGTCAGCCCATCCCCGAGGACAAGTCGCGCTGGATGCAGGTGAAGATCACCAAAGTCGAGGTCATCTCCGATATTGATGAAGGAACGACCGATGATGGCACCGAACTCAAAGGTCATCGTGTGGTTTTCTACGCGACCGATACCGAAGGCGCTCCAAGCCGCGTCCTGACGTTGAATATCCGCGGATTTGATTCGGGCGATCCTTCGTACTCGCCCGGTGCAGCGCTGATGTCCGACGGCAATTATTACGTCGCCCCCTCTTCTCTCGGTTTTCGTATTACGGGTGACGGCACTCGCGTAAGCCCCGTAGAAGTTGATGCATCTGGATATAAATCGACCGGACGCCATCGCTATGAGAACCTGAGCGACCTTGCTCCCCAACTGGACGGGGCAGAACCCGCTCAGCCCGGTGGGGTAGCGGAGGTCATTGAGCCAGACGGCGACGATGAAGATGACGATCCAGAGCGGTTAGGTATCACTCCCAATGATCGTGCCCGGCATTCTTGGGACGACAACCTGAGTCTCTATACCGGAGACGTAACGTATTATCACCGATACTCACGGGCAGAAACCGAAGCGGCAGCTGAAGATGAGGAGAACGAGGGCCCATGGGATCACTGGTGGAGCGGTACCCAAGAATCTCGTTCATATTCTTATTCGGAAGACGGCGTTGTTCGCTACCATGATTCGTTTGTCTCTGATGACATGGAACCCGGCCTCGATTCGGAAGATGACGATGAAGGCAATCCCTACTCAACCTATCGCTCTGGCGTGAGAATCGATGGGCTTCGTGGCATCCTGAACGGCAGTCGATTTAACGACGTGATCGTGGTTCCCGAGGCCAATCAGGATTTTTCGAATGACGAAGTTCTGAGTGGCTTTCTTCCCCGCCATCGCGATCAACTGAAATCAACGGATCCCGAGTATCAAACGGTAATCGAAGCGGGCGGTGGTAATAACGCCATCATCGGTGGGGCCGGCAATTACAATATCAGTGGCGCGACATTTCTCTGGCTCGATCTGGACGACGCCGACACTGCCTTGATCCAGACCCCCGACACCACAGCGACCCAAGATGGTGGAATCGACACACGACGAAACCCTTGGACGTATCTGCGGGTTCGAGGGGGACAAGATGTCTATGTCTACAACCCCGATGAGACGGCAACCGATGACCAAACCGATACGGCGCGCTATGCGGCACAGAATGATTTCTACGATATTGAACGAAATGCCCATTATGCAAATCCCACCGATGAAGACTTAAGCCTCCAACAACGGGGTGGATCCACAGGAAGTTGGCACGACACAGCGTTTTATTCAGAAGATGCGAGCCGAGCACGAGGAGAAATCACCGAAAGCATCAACCGTATCCCTGATCTGGCCGATCAAGAGGCCGTCGCGCAGGAATACTGGAATGAAATGGGCGGCCCTGCTGCTGAGAACGAAGAGGAAATGGATGCGTTCTTTGGCGAGATGTTTGGAACAATCGAAGAATTTGGCGACCTCGAGGCAGAGGCCCAAAACGATTCCGACGATGGTTCGGGAGGTGAGTCATGGTAACAATCAACACGTCCTATCGCGCGCAGGTCGGCGATCCCGGAACAGATTCCGCCGGACAGGCCGAACTCCGTCGCCGCCTGGAAGAGGCGCTGCGGGAACTTTCCCAATTTGAACAGGAAAATACGGAGTGGCTCAATGAAGAACAGATTCAGGAATTGGGTCGTCTGCAAGTTGTGATGCAGGCCGAGTCGGCTGCGATCGATGCGTACAGTCAGTTGAATGGTCCCGCCTCCCCCGCAGCAGCGGCGTCGGCCGAGGAACAACTCATCGAACTCCCGCCGGAACTCACGGACGGTTGGAACGGACTGTATTCCCAAAATAATTTCGAAACGGATCGTGCTGTGATTGAAGGCAATACGGCACGCTACGGTTCCTATGAAGGCACGATCGAAATCGTCATGCGCAGCGGCCCTGAACCAACGTGGATGGGATTTTCCATGACCGACGACATGACGGACCTGGATGTGGAATCCCATGGTCGCGACCTCGTCTTTACGGCGACGTATCAAGACGGTCACAAGGCTTCGTGGCTCGTGAAGGAGGGAACGGTTCGCCCCGAACCGATCGTCATTGATGCCACGCGCTTAAGCCATGGCGTCGACATTGATCTCTCACGCGCCTATCGCATCAGCGACGGAAATTACAATCGCCTCCCCGGTGAAGTCACGGGGTTCATCGTGCATGGCTCCGAGCACAACGATACGATCGTTGGGTCGCAGGGCGAGGACTGGATTTCGGGGTATGCCGGTGACGATACGATCAATGCGCAATCCGGGCGTGACCACGTGTGGGGTGACGAATGGTATGGGACCGCGGGTGCGTTCAACTCCGCCTACGGCGGTCGCGACACGATCTACGGCGGTGGTGGTGAAGACGAACTCTACGGTGGTGGCGGGATCGATTATCGTGGACGATCGGATAATCCAACTGTCGACAATCCGGAGTCTGCGGTCGACATTGAAAACACGGTCGATGACGTGAGTGACGGGATTCCATCGGGAACGGATTGGTTTGACGGTTCAAGCGGATGGTCGATCACGGAGACCGATCATGAAAACGGCATGGTGACGATCTCGCAGACTGGCGACGGTGGCGGCAATATCAACATCGATATGGGGAACATGCCCGGCTACACGATGGCCTTTGCCGAGGGCGATGCCGATGGCTCGCTGATCATCACGTTTGTCGGTGAAGACGCGAGCGGAAATCAAAAAACGTTCAAGATCAAGATCGAAGACTTCCTCATGCAACAGAGTCGTCATCCGGAAGATGTCATCACGCTCAACATGGAAGGCAGCGGTCAGGCCGACATCATCGACTTTAGCCAACTGCGCGGCGTTATGGCGCCGGTCGGTGGGCAGGTCATTAATATTCTCGGCAGGAGCGGCGACGACATGATCCTCGGTGCCGAGAGTGGACTCCTCCGCGATGGTCTCGATATTACGAATCTTTTGGAGAGCCAGAGGAATACGGCCGCTGAGCTCAGCGGCATCATCGAAAATGATCTCATCGTTCAAAGTCCCTCACCGGAAGATGAAGAGGAATATCCGTTCAGCGCCGATGTGAACGGACATCGCATTGATATCAGTGCCGGCGGTGCCTACGATCCCGACAGAGATACCGCACTCCAGCTTGAGGCTCCGGCGGGATATGACCGTGCCTACATCATGGCGGACCCGGATGACGTCGACGGTGAAAACCAGGGTTATTACCTCATCCTCGTGAAACCGGGAGTCAATGGTGCCGAAACAATCGTCATCCACCTTGATTCGTATTTAGCCCTCGATCCGGACGACATCACGATCGCACCGGCGTCGACGGGCGCAGTGGACTATGCCCCCGAGATCATCCCAACGGCAATCTCCAGCGATCTCCTCAATGACGCTGGTTATACCCTTAATGGTGGAAGCGGAAACGACGTCCTCTTCGGTCAACGCGGTTCACGCTTCAATTCGACCGGTGAAGAAGGTGACGATACGCAGGTGGAGTTTATCGCCGATCCCGATAGTGCCGGTGGCTTAAACGGTGTCCCCGCTTCCGGAAGCCCGGGCGTCCCCGAGATTGAAACACCAGAAGAGACGGAAGGCGAAGACGAAGACGAGGGAGACGACGACCCGCCAGCAGGTTAACCATAGGCCACATTCATTAAATACAATCCACAGGCGGGGGCACAACGACCCGCCTGTGTTCTTTTTCGTGAATGAAGGATCGCCTTCATCTCGTCGGGTTTTCGTTTCCCCTCCCCGACTTCGACGAGCGTCCCCACCATATTGCGCACCTGATGACGCAAAAACCCGTCACCCCAAACATCGACCGCAAGAAACACATTGTCGTTCTGAGTAAAGCGAATTTTTATCTCCCGAATCGTTCGCTTCGTTCCCTTGACCGACGAACCCGTCGCCATAAAACACGCAAAATCGTGATGACCCACAAGGACCTTCGCTGCCTTTCGCATCGCGGTGAGGTTCAAGGGTTTCCACAGAAACCACGCCCGTTCCAGCAAGAGCGGTGATGGGACTCGCGCTTGATACAGAAGATACCGATAGTGTTTCGACGCCGCCTGTTTTCGGGCGTTGAATCCGTGAGGGGCCTCCTCGACGCTCGTCACGACGATATCACGCGGCAGGAGCGGTATGAGTCCTCGCAAGAATGCCGTCGGCGGAATATTTTTTTTGCACTTGAAGGACACAACTTGAGCAACGGCATGGACACCCGCATCGGTGCGACTCGCGCCGGTGACACCCACTTTTTCCTTGGTCATTTTCGAAAGTGCGCGTTCAAGACATTCCTGAACCGAGAGGCCATTTTTTTGCCGCTGCCATCCGACGTAGTGAGTGCCGTCGTAGGAGATGGTGAGTTTGAGTGTTTGCATCTAGAACTGTACCAATAATCCCACCGAATAGAGCAGTCCCGAAAGATCGAATCCTGTGCTCCCAAAACTATCGATCCACGAATATTGGATTTCGAGCGTGGCAAAGAGATCGTCGATCCCAAAATCGCTGCGCAGGGCATGCGTCGAATCAGAAATATTCGTGAGCAACACTTCCAGTCCTCCGGCCCCATGGGCACCGTATTTGACACCCGTAATACTGTCACTGCCGAGTGATTCGCGATAGACGACCGCATCACCGCCCGCCTTGACGAACGGAATCAGATAGCGCCACGGAAAATAGTCGGCGCGTAAGACCAGACTCGTTTCCGCAGGAAAAAGAAGGAGGGTGTACTGGTCTTGTGACCTCGTCCCGCTGATCGCCCCCACGGCCGCGCCCGAATCATAGAGAAATCCGATACTCCCCTCCACCCCGTAGCGTCGCTGAAGGTACGCCCCACCCTGAACGCGGGTCATGAAATTGCAACAGGGATCGAAAAACGTTTTGAGGTTCTCGTTCTGCGGCATCCACAAACTCGTTTTGAGTTCGAAGGAGCCGGTGAGAGGTGAAGCATGTGCGATGTTCGCTGAGAGGAAGATGAGCGCTATGGGAAGACAGATGGCACATTTCCGACGAAGTGAGATAAAAAAGAGCGAGAAAAGAAGTGGGAGGAAAAATATTTTCCCTCCCAGCGTGGAGTCAGGAAC
>JACQMA010000036.1 GCA_016203825.1 Deltaproteobacteria bacterium
CCCTTGAGGCCATCGGGGTAGCCAGTCCCATTCCACTTCTCATGGTGATGGCGAACGAGCGGGAGGACATCGCGAAGACTGCGGAGGGGCTTGCAAATGGTTTCACCAATGATCGGGTGGCGACGCATCTCAACCCACTCGTCGGGCGTTAATTTTCCTGGCTTCAGCAGCACTGTGTCCGGAATACCGATCTTTCCGACGTCGTGCAGCACGCTGGCCCGTTCGAGGGTTTTCAGTTCAACCGCCGAGAGTCCCAAAGATTTTCCGAACGCGGTGCACAACCGAATCAATCGATCGCAGTGATCGCCCGTGGTCCCGTCTTTGGCCTCGACGGCACGCGCAAAACTCATCACAACATCTTCGGCGTGATCAAGATCGTCGTTGAGACGTTTCACTTTGCCTAAGGCCTTTACGCGCGCAATGAGTTCCATGCGTTCAATCGGTTTCGAAATAAAATCGTCGGCACCTGCTTCGATGCCGGCAATACGATCCTGACGTTCTTGCAGTGCCGTAATCAGAACCACGGGGATGAGCCGGGTTGCGGCCTGGGACTTGAGCTTTTGACAGACTTCAAATCCATCCATCTCGGGCATCATGACGTCGAGCAGAATAATATCGGGGGGGTTGGATGTGACGACGTCGAGTCCTTCCTGGCCCGATCGGACACTCGTGATGCGGCAACCGTGCGGGGTCAGTGTCTTCTCGATGACGAGGAGGTTTGTTGGATCGTCATCGATCACGAGGATGTTCAGCGGTTCGTCATTGAAGGGTTGCATGGTGATCTCGAATGGTATTGAGGAGTCCGCCGTTCACAAGCTCTTCTCGTTCTCGGTCGGTGGCGTCAAGCCGAACGATGACTTCTCGACCGGCGATTACGATCGGAAATTCTTTTTCACCACGAAGCAACCGCCCTCGAATGTCACGGAGTTCAATCATATCGCCAAGGGCAACCGTATCATAGTCCGCGGGGTTTCGAAAGGTAAGCGGGAGAATGCCAAAGTTAAAAAGATTCGCCTTGTGGATACGGGCAAAACTCTTGACGATCTTGGCGCAGATCCCAAGGTAGCGCGGAGCGATTGCGGCATGTTCGCGGCTCGATCCCTGGCCGTAGTTTTCGCCACCGATGATGCAGCCTGGACCAAACTGCTTGCAGCGCTTGGGGAATTCGGGATCGACCGGATCAAAGACGAACTGACTCATCGCTTCAATATTGCTGCGAAAGGGGAGGACGCGATTCCCCGCGGGCATAATCGCGTCGGTCGAGATGTTGTCCCCAGCCTTCAGGTGAACCTTTAAGGTGAGAGATTCAGGGAGCGGACCGAACGTGGGGAACGGTTTGATATTCGGACCACGGACGATGGCCACCGGTCCCTTCACATCTTGGGGAAAGATAATCCCGTTCCTGTTGACGGTGTACCGTTTTGGATCCTTCACGCGTGGATACTTCTTCAATTTTCGGGGATCGGTCACGACACCGAAGATCGCAGCGGCCGCCCCGGTTTCAGGTGAACACAGATAGATACGATCGTCCTTGGTCCCCGAGCGGCCCGGAAAATTGCGCGGAAACGTTCGCAACGAATTTTGTCCCGTCCCCGGGGCTTGGCCAATCCCAATGCAGCCGAGACAGCCCGATTGATAGATCGATGCACCGGATTGAATGAGATTGGTTGTTCCGCCAGCCGCCGTGACATTTTCGAGGACCTGGCGACTACCCGGATTGATATACAGCACGGTATTTGGATGGACCTTGCGGCCTTTCATCGCTTCGCAGACGACCATGAGGTCGCGAAACGATGAGTTGACCGATGAACCGATGATGACTTGATGAACCGGTGTTCCTTCAATCTCGGCAACGGGGACGACATTGTCGGGGGAGGTGGGGCAGGCAATGAGGGGGACGAGTTTCGTAAGATCGATCTCGTCGTGGTCATCGTACGAACACCCCTTGTCCGCAACGATCTCCTGAAAATTCTTTCCGCGCCCTTGGGCACCGAGAAATGCTTTGACCCGTTTGTCCGAGGGAAAAATCGAAGTCGTCGCTCCCAGTTCCGCACCCATATTGCAGATCGTTGCGCGATCGGTGGCCGAGAGCGTTTCGACACCCGGGCCATAGTATTCAATAACTTTGCCTAAGCCCCCTTTGACACTGTGACGGCGAAGCATTTCGAGGATCACATCTTTGGCGCTGACCCAGTCGGGGAGGCGACCCGTGAGTTTCACTCCGAACACCTTGGGACAGATGAGGTGAAAGGGCTGTCCCGCCATGGCAAGGGCCGCATCGAGTCCGCCAGCGCCAATCGCAATCATGCCGAGACCGCCAGCCGTCGTCGTGTGGCTATCGGCCCCGAGCATCGTTTTTCCGGGGACGCCAAAATTTTCAAAATGGACCTGATGGCAAATACCATTTCCGGGTCGCGAGAAGACAATTCCGAAATTGGCGGCACACGTTTGAAGAAACGCATGGTCATCGGCGTTCTTAAAATCGGTTTGGAGGAGGTTGTGATCGACATACTGAACGGCGAGTTCGGTTCGTATTTTTTTGACCCCGATCGCTTCGAATTCCAACATCGCGATCGTTCCGGTCGCATCTTGGAGCAGCACGTGATCGACCTTGATCGCAATCTCTTCGCCGGGAATGAGTTTCCCCGAAACGAGATGCTGACTCAAAATCTTTTGGGTGATATTCTGGGACATCGCAGCAATGTTTATGAAACATTTGTTGACTGGTCGAGAAAAAAAGAAGGCTGGATTTTCCCTCGGCGCGTTTCACACGCCTCGGGACTTCATCATTTATATTGTTTTCCTTCGGAAAACTTCTGTTGGAAGGTCGGAACCGGCTGATTCATTCACCAACCCTCAATAAAAACAAAGGGTCCATTTTGGACCCTTTGTTTTTATTGTAGCGGGGGCTGGATTTGAACCAGCGACCTTCAGGTTATGAGCCTGACGAGCTACCAGGCTGCTCTACCCCGCATCATGTGCTTCAAGCTGTGCGCACTTGTTCAGATGAGGTCCTGACTGTCAAGACTGATTTCTTTCATGTTTTCTCTCCTGAAAAAATGTGCTACGCGCACAGTCACCAACAAGGAGGCCACCATGAAACGGAACCTTTTTTCTTTGTTCGTGATCGTCGCGAGTCTCGCACTCGCCGGGTGTAAGGGCGGTGGAGGGGGTGACAGCGCCTCCACGGGACCAACGGAGAGCGGTGATTGCGTTGGTGGTGGGTGGTGCGGTGAGCAATCGATTGATGTCACCGCTAATATCGCAGATGCCGAAGCCCTCTTTATCGCGGCCTCTGACTCATCCGTTGTTGACTCGTCACTCAACAAGGCCATTACCGTGAGTTCCGAGTCGCCACTCTTTTCGGTGACGACCAATGGTATCGTGGGTGTCTTGGCCGCCGCGTATGAAGACGGCTCCAGCGCCCTCGACGGTCTGCCACGTCTTTCGTTCGTTGCCGTGAGTCCCACCGGCCATGTGATTTTGGTCTTTGAACACTCCTTCATCTTTACCGAAGTTGCCGCTGATGGAACGCTCATTGAGGATTATTCTGATCCTTGGTCGCCGTCGTCGCCTTTTAGCTGTCAAATTTATGTGGCCAATCAGAAGATCGGGGCTTCGGGACTCGATGCCTCAAATCCGCCGGGACTCACGTGTCTCACGACGGACCTTGAACTGAACACCTGGGATTTCCGTGCGGCCATGATCCAATTTGATGGCGACGGGGGCGTCTATTTCTCGGCCCACGTCCCGCAAAACTGGAAGAATATCCTGCTCAAGTGGACGCCCGGAACGGATGACGCTGCGACGACCGATGTCGACGAATCTGTGGACGGAACTTTGGCCGAGGTCATCAACGCCAATATTTGTTTTCGCGAGTTCCTCGTCACGAATGAAGGCGGCGTTCTCTATACCGGGATCACCTCGACGAATGGCGAATGTAATGGAACGAGCTTTCTC
>JACQMA010000053.1 GCA_016203825.1 Deltaproteobacteria bacterium
GGCATTGTTACAACCCCAACCACTCGACGACGAACTGCTGGTCGTCGCAAAACCTTCATCGCCAACATCGTCATCCGTGAGATCAGCCGTTCCGCTATAGGCCGAGGTATCAGCCGACGTCTGTTGGAGGGCCGCCGCAATATTGATCTTGCCTGAACCTTGCGCGTTGCTCGTCGCGCCCGAAATAGAGGTGGCCGAATTTTGCAGGAGTGTTTTCACCTGAGCCGCGGTGAGCGTGTTGTTGTATTGCAGCAGCAACGCAATCGCCCCTGCAGCATGCGGCGACGACATCGACGTCCCTTCGAGTTCAACGTGCGTGGCGTCAGCCTTGGAGGAACTTAAAACACTCGCGCTTCCTGCAAGGGTCGAGATAATCGGTTCACCCGGCGCCACGATGTCGGGTTTCGTGCGCGAACCACTCACTTCACCCGTGGGACCGAGGCTCGAAAAATTCGAGACCGCATTGACCGTCCCGCCGGTTCCCCCAGCATCAAAGTCAGTTTGATCATGACTCGTTCCATTGACATCGGTCCACGTACTCCCGCCCGAGCCAATGGGTTTTTCCTGCATATAACTCCCAACGGCGATGACCTTCGTCGCTGTTGCCGGAATCGTCGTTGTCTTATTTGAGTCGCCATCGGCGAGCGTATACGCACCCGTTCCGCTCACCACATTGCCATCGATGTTATTCAGAAAATCATTGATCGTCGTGTAGTCGGGATAGAGCCACATGCTCCCCGTGCACGTTCCACTCGTAGCGCGGATAATGACGTCGAACACATAGCCGCCGCCATCTTCAAAGTCGGTCACGATGGTCGTCCATGACGCCGATGATTGCTTGGTGAGGGTCACCAACGCATGGGGACGACTATTATTGGTGTCTGAGGAATCAACACCGAGAGCGAGATTCACGGTCCCATCGTCATCCGTGTTACTACTCGATGACGAGTCACTCGTGACACTCACCGGACCCACGTTCGCCCGCGCACTCGCGGTCGTGCTTGCTGCCGACGTGAGATACGCGCGCGCCTCGACGGTGCAATCGTCGCCCTGGTTCAACCAAATATCGACAAGGGCCCCGCCAAACGATGAAACGCTCGTGCTGATCACCCCAAAACGCCATCCCGTGGCCTGACTCGACGAGACATTGATATCGGCGTGAATCCCACCAGCGCCCGGGACTTCGAGGACATTGACGTTTTCATTCCCGGCGGCATTCACCACAATCCGTCCTGCATTACTTCCGATAAGTTCATCGAGGCCTTGTTCCAAGATCGACGTCCCATCGTGGGCGCCGAGCGACGTTCCCAAAGAAAGATTCACAACCGCAGGTTTATCGAGGGCATCGGCACCGAGAAAAATTTGCGTCACGCCATCGAGGACCGCGCCGGAAAACGTGGTGACGTCATCTTCGTCATCCGTCTCGGCAGTTGCCGCACTGCTGAAAACGAAAAAAATGTCGGCACCGGGCGCCATCCCGCGATACGTCGTGTTCGCACTCGCCGCAATGCCGGTGACGTGCGTCCCGTGGGCCCCCGAACCGCCATCGCTAATCTTGCTCGACGCACACGTTCCCGCATCGATCTCTGATTTGACGCAAACACGAAACGTCCCGCTGCTTTGGCGCTGCCGCACAAATTGCACGCGCGTCGTATCATCTGACCCCTTAAAATCATCATGTCCATAATCGATCGACTCATCGACCACGCCGACGATGACATCTTGTCCCGTGAGCGCCGTCCCGACCGCCGTGCCGTCTTGCGCGTCGTCGGCGTTCACATGAAGCCGCGATGTATCAAGCTTCGACGTGAGGCGCTTTGAGGCTTCGATATACAGAACCTCGTCATGCGTTTCGAGTTCGGCAAGAAACGTCGTTGGAACCGACGCCGTGACAATCTCATCGGTGATGATATTCGCTTGTCCGCCCGCACCAATAATATCAGCGGCGGTGAGTTCCGGATCGAGTGATTTGATGAGGACATTAATTCGTAGGGGCGATTCGCGAACCGCCCCTACAGAATCAGCGGCAATGGATTTCCCCAGGAATACTTTGGCTTCTTCATGGTCTTCAACGAGTGGCTGCAGAAGCAAGTCGAGCTTGTCGTGGTCGGCCCACGCGGGGGATGCGAGCAGAACAAAAACGACTGTAAACAATAAATGTGTCATTATTTCCCCGTCACCGGCACTGCTAGTTCCATGACCTCAACAAACGGGAGCTCGGCGACTACTTGAACATCCCGCGCCGTAACACTCCCCGTGACAATCCGCTTGATGAACGTCCGTGCCTTGAATCCAGCGTTGCCCAGCGCTTCTTTTTCGCGTGGGAGTGGCACACCTGAAAGCTTGATCATACACTCAAACGACTGCTTTCGCTTCCCCCTTTTTTGCGCATCCTTCCAGGCATCCTGAAAACGAAGGTCGAGCTTTTTCCACGCGGCTGAATTCTCAAAGCCACCCGTAGCCGCTTGCCCGCCGTAGCTCGAAGAGCGAAGGTGGGTGGCAGAGGCGGGGCATGTGTTGCAACA
>JACQMA010000030.1 GCA_016203825.1 Deltaproteobacteria bacterium
GAACTGGGCCTGGAGATCGGTCGCAAATCCCGGGTGCGGAGCCGTCGTCACGTTCACGGAGCGCAAGGTCCCTTTTCGCTGGACACGAAGACCATCGGCGGTTTCATCGATCTGAACTCCCGCTTCACGAAGATGGGCCGTGAGCGTTTCGAGGGCCGTCACGGGACATGATCGCAACGTGACATCGCCACCGGTGATGGCTGCAGCCATCATATAGGTGCCGGCTTCAATGCGATCCGGCATGATCGTCGAGGTGCACGGTCGCAACTCGGTCACCCCTTGAATCGTGATGCGTGGTGTTCCCGCTCCTTCGATGCGTGCTCCCATGGCGTTCAAGGTGACCGCGAGATTCGGAACCTCTGGCTCCTGCGCCGCGTTCTCAATCACGGTCTCACCCTTCGCCATGCAGGCGGCCATCATGATGTTTTCGGTCCCCGTGACGGTTACTTTGTCGAAAATAATGTGCGCGCCATGAAGATGCGGGGCACGGACTTCAACGTAACCATCGTGGATTGTGACACTTGCCCCCATCGCCTCGAGGGCTGTGAGGTGAAGATTGATCGGACGCGCTCCGATCGCACAGCCGCCGGGGAGTGAAACTTTTGCATGACGGAGTCGCGCGACAAGTGGTCCCAAGACAAGAACGGATGCGCGCATCGTGCGCACGATATCATACGGCGCTTCATCACCACGGATATTGTCAGCGCTGATAGAAAGTGTAGGGGCGGTTCGCGAACCGCCCCTACAGAATTGATGTTCCACCCCCAAGTGCTCCAAGAGCTTGAGCATCGTCGTGATGTCCCGGAGTTGCGGAACGTTCGTGATCGTGTGGGTGCCGGGTGCGAGCAGCGACGCCGCCATGATCGGGAGCGCGGCATTTTTCGCACCGGAGATTTGGACCGAACCGTGGAGTGGTTGCCCACCATGAATGATGAGTTTATCCATGGTGAAGGGCGATCACGCGTTCGATACCAGCGAGATCTTTGGTCAGAGTGATGGCTCCATATTTTCCGACACGTTTAGCAATCTCCATCGTTTCACTCGCTTGTCCATCCCCGATTTCCATGACGAGCCATCCTCCGCGGTTGAGAAAATGCGGCGCATCCTCGATGATTCGCGTGATGAAATCAAGGCCCCTGGGGCCGGCCATGAGGGCCTGTTTGGGTTCGTACTGGGTGATGTCGGGTGCAAGCATCGGCCACTGGTTATCGGGAATGTAGGGGGGATTGGCGGTGATGATGTCGAATTGATTGGTGATCGGTTCAAAAAGATTTCCCTGCAACAACGTCACTCGATCCCTTGCAAATCCGAGATTTTCTTTCGCCACATCCAGTGCCTCACGGGAAATATCCGTGGCGACAAAGGTCGCATGTGGCAATTCCGTCGCCAAGGCAGCAACGATGCACCCGCTGCCGGTGCACAGGTCTAAGATTTTAGAGGTATTTTTCGTAGGGGCGGTTCGCGAACCGCCCCTACTGATATGTCGCAGTACCTCCTCCACCACCGTCTCCGTCTCTGGTCGTGGAATCAAAACGGCAGGTGTCACCTTGATCGGAATCGACCAGAATTCTTTGACGCCGGTGATGTACGCGATCGGTTCATGTTGCAGACGCCGCGCAACGGATTGTTCAAAGGCTGCAGGATCATGTTCCCAGAGGACACGTGCATCGAGCCGCGCCGTCTCAATCCCGGCCTCTTTGAATTTCACCTCGGCATCATGCAGGAGTTTTGGGTTCACCCCATCTCCACAATCCGGTCCGCGATCGCGCGGGCTTCGTCGATGTCATGCGTGATATAGAGTGTTGTGATGCTGAGCCGTTGTTGAAGCGCACGAATTTCTTCGCGGAGTTGTTTGCGAAGTGCAGCGTCAAGGTTTGAGAGGGGTTCGTCACAAAGAAGGACCGTGGGTTCGATGACGAGCGCACGGGCCAGTGCTACGCGTTGCTGCTGACCGCCGGAGAGTTCATTCGGAACGCGATTTCCAAAATCGGCCAGCCCCACGAGTGCCAAGGACTCATCGACGCGTTTGCGAATCTGGTCGGCAGAAAGTTTTCGTACTTCAAGACCAAACGCCACATTGCGTGCAACATTCATGTGCGGAAAGAGGGCGTAGTGTTGAAAGACCACCGCCATGCCGCGTTTCTCCGCCGGGAGTTTAGTGATATCTCTTCCGGCAAGGGTGATGGTTCCGCTGTCTTCGGTTTCAAGACCCGCCACCATGCGCAAGAGTGTTGTTTTTCCACACCCTGACGGACCCACGAGGGCCACACACTCACCGCGCGTCAGTGAAAGATTGAAATTATTGACGACCGAGACGCGGTGTCCGCTTTTATCCTGGAATGATTTTGTCATCCCATTCAGCATCAGATGCATATTTTCCTCACTTTCATATCCATACCGCCTTCACGAGTGATCGCACTTGCCAACGATGGACAAGAAACTTCAAAATACCAAGTGCAAGAAGCACAATGAGCACTAACACGACACCAACGGCCGCGGCGATCGAGAGTTCGCCATTTTCGACGAGTCCCAAGAGAAAGACGGTCAACAAGTTCCATTTTCCCGAGACGACAAAAATCACGGCACTAATCTGCGTCATTGCGCGAACAAAGCTATAAATCGCACCAGAAATAAACGCCGGCATGAGGAGGGGAAGCACAATGCGTCGGAAAACGAGTGTAGGTGAAGCGCCGAGCGACCGCGCGGCTTCTTCGAGGGTCTTGTCTATTTGCGCCAGCCCACTCGTTGCCGATTGGAGTCCCACCGGCATATTTCGAAAGATAAAGAGGGCCAAAATAATCCAGCCGGTTCCTTGGAGGGTCACCGGGAGGAACCAGTGTGGTTCCTTGAAGGCCAAGATGTAGCCAATACCAATGATGGTCCCCGGAACGGCGAAGGCGAGCAAACTCGAAAATTCCAAGAGACTTCGCCCGGGAATTTTCGTTCGAATCACGAGATAAGCAATCATCATTCCCAGCATTCCCGTGATGGGTGCGGACGCCAAGGCGATCGCGACCGAGCGCAGCACATATTGCCACCCCATCTGCATGCCCTTCGCAAAATTCGAGAAGACAAAACTTGCATCGACCCCCCAGAGTTTTGTGACTGCACCGACGAGGATCATTCCGTAAAAAAGAATGACGCTCGCACTGATCGCGGTGCACACGCCGTATCCGAGGATCGATGAACCGAGACCGGAGCTCGCGCGACTGGCCCCCGACTTTCCGGTAATGGTGGTCACAACTTTTCGACTCACGACGTATTTGTGAATCACAAAGACGAGCAGTGATGGAGCGAGCAACATGATCGAGAGGGCAGCGCTCCCGGGAATGTCATAGATCGCCGTCATTTGGAGATACGCCTGGACGGAGAGGACCTGATACGAGCCCGAGAGGATCAAGGGATTTCCAAAGTCGGCGAGTGACTCGATGAAGATCAGCAGCAGCGAACTCGTGATGCCGGGGATCGCAAGGGGGAGTGTTACGCGGACAAACGTTTGCCAACGCGTGGCACCGAGGCTGCGGGCCGCATCTTGATACGTGAAGTGCATCGCGCGCATCGTGCCCTTGAGGACGAGGAGGGCCGTGGGAAAATACGCCAGCGTTTCCGTGATGAAGAGGCCCCAGAAACCGTAGACGGAAAAAAGTTCTTTTCCGCCGAGAACGTGTTTGACCACAATCCCGTTGCGGCCAAAAAGCATGATGGCCGCCATCGCGACGAGAAACGGCGGGGCGACCACGGGAATCGTGCAGAGGGTGTCAAAGAAAGCGGCGCCACGAATGCGACTGCGCTCCACTGCATACGCGAGGAGAAATCCGATCAGCGTTCCCGCGAGGGCGACTGTCGCTCCGAGCATGACGCTATTCCACAGGGGTTTGATAAAGTACGATGTGGTGAGGCAGTCAAAGAAATGGGTGAGGTTCGTCGCGCCAAATACCTTGCCTAATGGATAAAGAATGAACATGGAGACGACGATGGTCGCTCCAAAAAACCACGCCGTTATTTTCCAATCTGTTCGCGCCATTGCTGAATCAGCTCCTGTCGATGCGCCCCTGACCACGCAACATCAAGGGGAGCGAGGTTTGCTTTCCACGTTGCCTTCACGTCTGCGGGTAACGTCGCCCTTGGATGAAGCGGTGTGCGGTACCACGCGTGCATCAGATTTTGTGCCGGGAGCGACACAATCCAATCCATGAAAGTTTTGGCCTCAGGCGAATCACGACCCTTGATGATCGCCACGGCCCCGATTTCGTACGGAACGCCGTCGCGTGGGACGGTCACCGTGATGGG
This sequence comes from Deltaproteobacteria bacterium, assembly GCA_016203825.1. Taxonomy (GTDB): domain Bacteria; phylum UBA10199; class UBA10199; order 2-02-FULL-44-16; family 2-02-FULL-44-16; genus JACQMA01. The sequence goes on from JACQMA010000030.1 coordinate 4,291, forward strand.
AAAGCCGCGCGATGTCCCTTTGCGAATCGCATCCTGCTCAAAGACAATACCCACTCCCGCTTCGCCGAGACCCACATCGATAATGGGTGCGCCACCTGATTTCGTGTAGCGACGGATGTTGTGATCAAGTTGTGCAGAGTAATCGAGTCCTGCATCGACCCCCATCGATGCCAACAGTCCATTCAAGACGGTAAAACCTGTTCCCGCCGTGTAGGGGTAACTCACCACGATTTCGTTGTGATAGCGCGAATCCAAAAGTTCCTGCCAACTTTGTGGGGGTATGACGCCCTTGCCACTGATGAACACAATCGCGCCAAAATAGATTCCGGTCCAAGCACCATCGGGATCACGCCAGGCAGCGGGAATCATTTTTATTGCTGGAGATTGATACGATGCGAGGAATCCTTTTGATTTTGCCGCTTCAAACTCGATGGCCGGCGCGCCAAACCACACGTCCTGAGTGGGATTCGTGGATTCCGCGGCAAGACGCGCCAACGCCTCACCTGCCGAGAGCCGGATCCAGTCGACCTTGACACCTTTTTGTTGTTCGAACGCAGCAATATATTCCTTGGCTTCGAGGGAATCGAGTGACGTCACGATACGGAGTGCTTCGGCGTGTGCCGCGAAAGAAAAAAAGATGACGACCAGCGTAAGCCAAATCTTCGTCATGAGATGGTGCTTACCTTCAACGCCTCTGCTTGGGCGTGGGTTTCAAGCGTTTGAATCACTTCTTCGAGATCGCCTTCCATAATGGCCGTGAGGTTATGAATCGTAAGCCCAATGCGATGATCGGTCAGGCGATTTTGCGGAAAATTATACGTCCGGATTTTTTCACTGCGATCGCCACTACCGACTTGCGAGCGACGCGTTGCGGTCCGTTCGTCATCTTGTTTTTGTTGCTCGAGGTCGAGGAGGCGCGATTTCAAAATCTTCATCGCGCGCGCCTTGTTTTTGTGTTGGCTGCGTTCGTCCTGACAGCTCACGACGAGTCCCGACGGGAGATGCGTTAAACGTACGGCTGAATCGGTGCGGTTGACGCCCTGACCTCCGGGACCAGAGGCGCGAAAGACATCGACGCGCAAATCTTTCTCGTCAATCTGGACATCGATGTCTTCGGCTTCGGGAAGTACGGCAACCGTCACGGCCGACGTATGAATCCGTCCCGAGGCTTCCGTCGCCGGAACGCGTTGAACGCGATGAATACCGCTTTCATATTTGAGGCGGCTGTACACGCGCTCGCCCGAAATGAGGACAATGACTTCCTTGAGTCCCCCCAGTCCTGTGGGATTGTTCTCGAGCATTTCGATCTTCCATTTTTTTGTTTCGGCATAGCGTTGATACATCCGAAAAAGTTCCGCGGCGAACAATGCTGCCTCTTCGCCACCGGTGCCGGCACGGATTTCGAGAAGCGTGTTTTTTTCGTCATTCGGATCTTTGGGGAGCAACAGGAGGCGAAGGTGTTGCTCCAATGAAGTCGCGGTTGCTTCGAGTTGGGAAATTTCGCTGGCCGCGAGTTCCCGAAGTTCTGGGTCGCGTTCGTCTTTGATGAGATGCTGGGTGTTCGTGAGGTCCAGGTTCACCTTGCGGAAGGTGCGATAGGTTTCGACGAGTGCTTTAAGGTCGGATTGTTCTTTAGCGAGTGTTCGATAGCGAGTGGTATCCGCGATCACCGCAGGATCAGACAAGAGGGTGCTGAGTTCGTCGAATCTTTTTTCGACCGCGTCGAGTTTGCGAAACATTGTTTACTGCTTTGCTGGTGCGGTTTTCGTCGCAGCGGGCTTTTTCTCGGAAAACTTCGCGTACCGCTTCTGGAAGCGTTCAACGCGGCCGGCGGTGTCGATCAGCTTTTGCTTGCCCGTAAAGAACGGATGGCATTGGGAACAGATTTCCACGTGAAAGTTGTGGTCCATCGTCGAATAGGTGTCGATCACGTGTCCGCAGACACAGGTAATTTTGACCTGGTGGAGCGTGGGATGCATGCCTTCCTTCATAAAGCCTCCGAGCAAAAGGTGCGCGGCACCTATCATGTTAACTTGTTCCATAGCAAGGGTTTTTGAATAATGACTCCCCTCTTAGGGTAAGAGGGGTTGGGGGAGTTACGAGATTCTTTTCTTTGCGGAAGCGATAGCGGCTTGCTGGAGTTTTCGGCCGGTGGCGTTCATATCGATCACTTTGTCGAGAAAGGTGAGACGAGAAAAGTCCGTAATGCCACCCACTTCAACCTCTTTGGCCCTCAAATACCCCTCTTCGAGACCATGGTGGACGGGGTGTTTCATGGCCGGTGATCCCGCAAATCGCGGTGTCCGTTTGACCTGAAAGACATCTTCTGGGGACTTGAACTCCTGAGCAGCGTGGACATCCTTCTCTTTTATCTGTTGGGCATAGCGATTTTGGGTGGGGCTCGTTGTCCGCGATTGCTGCGGAACTGATTGATTTTCAAACATTTTTCGCTCGCCAATCGTCTTCCCCACGGAGGTAGAGGGGTGGGCGACCTTGTTATAGGGACTTGGTTTCTGGCCGATATTGCTCATAGGTACTTGACAAGAAATGCAAGATCATTGCCAAGAAAATCAAAAATATCGTCCGCATAACCTATTGATTTTGCTCACACAAAAGGAGTCCGACTCCTAACCGGGGGGCTACTTGGGTGGTCCATGGGGTGCTTTTGGGGACGCGAGACCCCGATAACAAAAGGTGTCGGACGCCTAACCGGGGGGCTGCTAGAAAATTCCTTCCTGATTCCGAGCTGCTGATGTCAGTCTTCCCGGTGGAAGGGTGGGGTGGAGGGTCATGAGGTCATTCGTCGAAAGGTTCGGGAATTTTTCGATGAGCGAGAGGAAGCGCTTGGCTTCTGTTGTTTCAACGATCCCCTCCGTCAGGGTTTGAAATTTGCCGACATATTCTTTTCGTCCAAACGGACGGGCGCCACTCGGGTGGGCGTTGGCGACTTGGGCCTCTTCACGAATGACGGTTCCATCGTTCATCGTGACAACAACTTCACCGCCGAATTTTTTCTTCGATGGATTGGGATCGTGGTAGGCCTTCGTCCAGGCTTCCACTTCTTCCGTTCGAATTTTTTTCCACAAGGCAATTGTCGATGGACGATGGGCGCGCTCCGAGGTGTAACTCTTCACGTGATGCCATCCCCCATCTTCCCACGCAACGGCGAGGATATACATGATGCTGTGATCGAGCGTTTCGCGGCTCGCATCGGGATCGAATTTTTGCGGATCGCCCGAACCCGTGCCGATGACATAATGCGTGTGGTGGCTGGTGCGTAGAGACACGTCGCGGACTTGTGAGAGATCGAGTTTGCGTGCGTTGAGTTTGAACGCAAGATCGATGATGGCTTGTGCCTGATATTCCGCCGAGTGTTCTTTGGTATACGATTCCAAAATCGCACGACACGGTTCGCCCGGCTCGGGGAAGGGGATCGTATAGGATTTTTTGGGACCACCCAGCATCCATGCGATGACACTGTCTTCGCCCTCGTAGATCGGCGCTGGTCCCTTTTCGCCACGCATCGCGCGATCGACCGCTTCGATGGCGAGTTTCGCTCCCCACGCCGGGGCATAGGCCTTCCAGCTCGAAATTTCACCTTTGCGTGACTGACGCGTGGAAAACGCAAGGTGTACGGATTGATTGATCGCTTGAAAAATCACGTCGGTCGAAAGTTTGAGCATGGTTCCCAAACCCGCCGCGACTGCTGGGGCCAAGTGCGCGATGTGATCTTTTTTGAATTCGTGGAGACAGATCCCTTTCACCAAGTTGATCTGCGTTTCATAGGCCGTGACGATACCGAGGAGGAGATCGTGCGCGGAACATTTTTTCTGCTGCGCGACGGCAACGAGGGCGGGGATATTGTCACCGGGATGAGAATAATCGGCTGCAAGAAATGTGTCGTGAAAATCGAGCTCACGCACGGCGACGTTGTTGGCCCACGTGGCCCACTCGCATTCAAAAGTTTGATCGGCGGGCAATCCATACAGTGATGCACCATCTTGTCTGGGATGGGCAAGGGCCTGCGAGCGCGCTGCGGCAACCGGCGGGCGATTGATCGCGGCGATCGCAACCGACGCATTATCAATGATGCGGTTCCCCACCATCTCGGTGACGTCATGGTCGACGGAACGGTTCTTCGCCGCGACCTCCGCAATCTTCCACGCAAACTGGTTTTCTTTGGGAAGTTTTTCTTTGGAGGGATAGACGCGAACTTCATGTGAGCGCATGGTGATTCTCCTTACGATAATAATTTCAAACATTCCTCAACATTCGAACACCCCACGACTTCCATTTTTGGTGGTGTTGGGGATTTCATGTTCCCCTTGGGTACCACGGCGCGGGTGAATCCCATCTTGTGGGCCTCTTTCAAGCGCGCTTCGATCCCCATGACTGCGCGGATTTCGCCGCCGAGTCCGACTTCGCCAATTAAAACGGCTTTGCCATCGACGGGTCGATTGAGGAAACTCGAGTGAATCGCCGAGATAACGCCCAGGTCGCTCGCCGGTTCCGTGATGCGCATGCCGCCGGCGACGTTCACAAAGATATCTTGATCGTACAATTTTACGCCGACAACTTTCTCGAGGACCGCAACGAGTAAGCTCGTTCGCTGGGTTTCAATGCCGATCGAGGTGCGTCGGGGATTCGCAAGGCCAGAACCCGCAACCAACGCCTGGATTTCGAGGAGGACCGGTCGCGATCCCTCCAAAGTGGTGACGACGACCGACCCGGGCGTGGCGTGCGGCCGCTCGGCAAGAAAGAGACCGGAGGGGTTCGTCACCTCGACGAGTCCTTTGCCGGTCATCTCGAAGACACCGATTTCGTTGGTGCTCCCAAAACGATTCTTCATCGTGCGCAGAATGCGATACGGATGCCCGCGCTCGCCTTCAAAATAAAGAACCGTGTCGACCATGTGTTCGAGGACTTTGGGCCCAGCGATGGAGCCATCCTTGGTGACGTGGCCGATGAGAAACGCGGCGATCGCGGAACTCTTGCAGACCGTCACGAGTTTTGCGGCTGATTCGCGAACTTGGCTCACCGTTCCGGGTGCTGACGTGATGTCATTGGTATACATCGTCTGGATCGAATCGATCGCGAGGACGGTCGGTTTGCATTTTCGGACGTGTTCGAGGATCCGTTCGAGGCAATTTTCGGTGACGACGAGGAGTTTATTGCCGCCGATGTCCATGCGTTCGGCGCGAAGTTTTATTTGCGCGGCACTTTCTTCGCCGGAAATGTAGAGAATGGAATCGCTCGTTCCCGAAAGGCGGGCCAACGCCTGCATGATGATCGTCGATTTTCCAATCCCGGGATCGCCGCCCAAAAGTGTCACGCCTCCGGGGACATAACCACCACCGAGGGTCCGGTCGAATTCGGCGATGCCGGTGGGGATGTGTTTTCCCTCTTCGCCTGCGATCTCGGCAAGTGGTTTGGGGGTACTGATGGGGACTTCAAAAAGAGGTGCTCGTTTCGCTTCGATCTCGGCCACTTCTTCGACGTAGGTATTCCACTGGCTGCATTCGGGACATCGCCCCAACCACTTGGGCGACTGCGCCCCACAGTTTTGACATGCGAAAATGGTTTTTGATCTAGCCATGACGAACGGTTGCTACCAGCGCCAACAAGAGAGTTCAAGGGAAACCCTATAACCAATAGGAAGCTGCTTCCTATTGGTTATCCTTCATTTCCACTTTGCGGTGATCCAATCGCGTACGCGAGCGTGGCGACGTGCGGGATCGCAGCCGAAAACTTTGCGGCATTCGTAGGGCTTCACGTCATGAATGGAACACTTTCCCTTTTCAAAAAAGATGCAGGTTGTGCTGCCGGGTTTTGTCGCCGGTGAAAGGGCGGTACCGTTTTCGAGAGGGTGTTTGGCGCAGTATCGTGTGATAAATTCAGCTTCACTCAATCCGAGAAATTTTGCTGCCGCAGGAATTTCATCCGGCACGAACCACCCCGGTTCTCGCTGGCAACATTCCCGACATGCTGTGCAGTCGCATCCATCGCGTTTCATGCAGCGCCACCTAACAAGCAACAAAGTAAAAGTGTAGCGTTTTTGTCAGGAGTGCATCGTTTCGCTGCACGTGGGTTTGTGCGCAGCGTTGATTTTTCACGAGATTTTTCTGGCACGGCGTGTGCTTCAGTGGTAGTCGAGGCGCTATGAAAAAATTCATCATGTTGTTGGCAACTGTTGGTGGGGCAGGGAAGTCGCCCATAGCGCCGGGGTCCGTGGGAACCCTTGCGGGGATGCTTATGGTCTCTCTCGTCCATCCTCTTCCCTATCATCTCTATGCGATCACCACGGTTGTTTTTTGTTTGCTGGCCGTGTGGGTTTCTTCAGCGGCGGCCACGATTGCTGGAAAGAAGGATCCGCAAGATGTCGTGATCGATGAAGTTGCCGGTCTTCTCGTCACGATGGCGTTTCATCCGTGGACGTGGACGACAGCGATCGTTGGGTATGTGGCTTTTCGGTTATTTGACACATGGAAACCCTTTCCGTGCAAGCGGTTTGAGAAATTTCCGAGCGGTTGGGGCATTGTCCTCGATGACGTCATGGCAGGGGTGTATGCGAATATCGTGGTGTGGGTGGTGTGGGGGATTTTCTGATGCGCGTTGCGATCGTCTGTACTGGTGACGAACTCATGCAGGGTGTCATCGTGAACACCAATGCCGCATGGCTTGCGGAACAATGTCATAAGCTTGGGTCTGAAGTGGTATGGCAAGTGACCGTGAGTGACGATGAAGGGCCCATTGGCGAGGCCGTCCAGGAAGCGACATCGAAAGCGGCGTGTGTCTTGGTGAGTGGAGGACTTGGTCCCACCACCGACGACATCACGATTGCTTCGGTTGAGAAAGTTTTTGGGAAAATGAAGGGAACGTCGCTTGCCAATAAAGTTGGGACGGCCCCGGGTGTTCAGGTGACGTTGGGAAAAGCGGTCGTTTTCTTTTTACCCGGTGTTCCTCCGGAACTGTATCAGATTTTTAGCGATTCCATCCTGCCGTGGTTGCGCGAGCGGCAAGAGGGCGCGCATGCTGAGCGCGTCCTTCATTGTTTCGGTATGCGCGAAGCCGTGATCGACGAAAAGTTGAGAAATGTTGACCTCTGTGGAACGCGCCTTTCGTTTCGCGTCAAGTTTCCCGAAGTTTTACTCAAAGTCTTGGGCCAAAAAGCGGAAAAAGCTGCTGCGAATATTCGTCAATGCCTTGGTGATGTTGTTTACGGAGAAGGAGATGCGCAATTTTCGCAAGTGGTCGGCGACCTTCTTCGCGCGAAGCGCACGACGATCGCCGTTGCTGAATCGTGTACGGGTGGTCAGATCGCCGATCTCATCACCGACATTTCCGGTTCATCCGATTATTTTGAACGCGGTCTCGTCACGTACAGTAATCGATCGAAAATGGAACTTCTCGGTGTTGCGGAAGTGACGATTCAAAAGCACGGCGCGGTTTCGCGCGAATGTGCGGTTGAAATGGCGCGAGGTGTTCGTGTGCGAAGTGGAACGACACTTGGTCTTGCGGTGACGGGGATCGCGGGACCGACGGGCGATACAGCTGAGAAACCAGTCGGGACTGTCCACCTTGCCCTCGCATGGGATGGCGGAGAACAGGTGGAACATTTTTGCTTCACGCGCGAACGAAAAGCATTCAAGCAGCTCGTCTCGTGGACGGCATTGAATATGGTGAGGGAACATTTTTTATGAAACTCCGCGCCTTCCTCGCCTTTACGGTTTCCGATGATCTCCAGCGTGAACTCGCAGGCATGACTGAACTCTTGGCCTCCAAAGTCGATGGAATCACGTGGGTTCGGCCCGATCACATTCACTGTACGCTTAAATTTTTTGGAAATGTGGAAGAAGAACAGTTGATGGAAAAGATTGCTCCGGCCATTGCCAAGATCAGTTCGACAGCGTCATCAATCAATCTTTCAGCCGTCGGCCTCGGTGCGTTCCCCAATTGGCGCTATCCGCGTGTCGTGTGGGCGGGGCTGTCTGGTGAAACCGAGCGAGTGGCGACATTGCACGAACAACTTGAAGCCGCCTTTGTCCCTTTCGGCATCAAATGTGAAAATCGCGATTTTCGTCTGCACCTCACGCTTGGCCGTGCGAAGCAGCGGATCAAACATACTCCCGAATTCTCTGCATTCATCGAAAAACAGGCGATCCGCGAGTTTGGATCGTTTTCGGTCGATCATCTTATCCTCATGAAGAGTGTGTTGACACGTGGGGGCGCTGAATATACGCCTCTACGGACATTTCGCTTCCGCCCAGGAGCCACAAAGGAGCCATCATGACGACCGCAACCCTTACCCCAACGACGGACAACCGTGAAAAGGCCTTGTCACTTGCCTTGGCGACGATCGAGAAGCAGTTTGGCAAGGGATCGATCATGCGTTTGAGCAAGGATCAACCGCTGACCGGAAATCTTGATACGATTTCGACGGGATCGCCGTCGCTCGATATTGCCCTTGGTGTGGGTGGAATCCCGCGGGGGCGTGTTGTTGAAATTTTTGGTCCTGAATCATCGGGCAAGACAACGCTCGCCCTGCAAGTCGTCTCCGAAGCGCAGCGGAAAGGGTACATTGCGGCCTATGTTGATGCCGAACATGCCCTCGATGTCGATTATGCTCGTAAACTTGGCGTGCGCACCGAAGACCTGCTGATCAGTCAGCCCGATAGCGGTGAACAGGCACTCGAGATTGCCGAGACGCTCGTGCGCTCCGGTGCCGTTGGGGTGTTGGTGATCGATTCCGTCGCAGCCCTCGTTCCGCGCGCAGAACTCGAAGGCGATATGGGGGACGCGCAGATGGGATCACAGGCTCGCCTCATGAGTCAGGCGTGCCGCAAGCTCACGGCGATTATCTCGAAGTCCGGAACGATCGTTATTTTTATCAACCAGATTCGCATGAAGCTGGGCGTCATGTTTGGAAACCCGGAAACGACGACCGGTGGCAACGCGTTGAAATTTTATTCCTCGATTCGTCTCGATATTCGTCGTATTTCGCCGATCAAAGACGGCGAAACCGTGATTGGCAGTCGGACACGCGTCAAAGTGGTGAAGAACAAAGTCGCGCCGCCGTTCCGGCAGACGGAATTCGATATCATTTACGGTGAAGGTGTCTCGCGTGCCGGTGATGTCCTCGATCTCGCGGCCGATCAGGGCCTCGTGGAAAAGAGCGGGACGTGGTTCACGTATGGCGAAGATCGGATCGGCCAGGGTCGCGA
>JACQMA010000039.1 GCA_016203825.1 Deltaproteobacteria bacterium
CCACCCCTGTCCCTTCACTCACGAGGATTGCGGCAATGGCCGGGTTCGAATTCGCCTTGATCGCATAAAAGAGATCGAAGTTTTGATACCGCGAGCGAAAGGCCGCAAAGAGCCGGCGGACATTCTCGCGGATACGCCCTTCATGATAGACGTAGAGCGGCGTCCCGTAGCGCTTGGCCAACTCCGCTACCGAAATCCCCCCAATGTTCAACGTTGTTCCCTGTTTCGTCATAAGGAGTTGTTTTACTGGCCTCCTTTTCAAAAATTTGCAACCTCAACCTCTTTCGTTGACATCGTGCGTCAAGCGGACTAACCGGGCCGCACTATCACTCAAAGGAGGTTTCATGTACGTCCTTCTTCTGTGCCTCGGTTACTTCGTTTCTTACACCGTCTACGGCATCGCCATTAAATACTTTATTCAAGTCGAACACATGCCGGGCATGGAACTGCTCTACCACTCGACCATCGGTGGCATCTTCACCGCCATGCTCATCGCCGTCATCGGCCGGTGGCCACAACGTTTGAAAAGCACGAGCTCGCAGCGTCTCTGGGGACTTTTCCCAGCGGAATACGCGTGGCTGATTCCATCGGGGTTGTGCACTGCATTCGTCATTCCCACGACGTCCCTTATGTACACGTTTGGCTTTAACATTATGGTTGCGATGATCATCATGCGAAGCTCGCTCATCGTGATCAGCCGCGGTGTCGATGCAGTCCTGATCTATCAAGGTCATTCGGATAAAAAGGTGTACTGGCAGGAAAACGTCGCCGCCCTGATTGCCATCGCTGCCCTTTCAACGGTCCTGATGGAAGGGGGCAAACCCGGAACATTTGATTTCTTTCATTCCACGCTCTTCATGGCGAATCTCGGCTGCTACATTATTCCCTATGGATTCCGCCTCTACATTTTGAGTCGCTTTAAGACGAAGATCGATTCGCGCGCCATCTTTGGCATTGAACAGGTGTGGGCCTTTAGCGCATGTATCGTCGGAATTCTTTTGACCATTCTTGCCTTCACCCAATTTGGATTCGCCCCGAAGCAAGTCGAGGAATTTGCCTATGGTTTCTTCAATCCAAACTTCAAGGCCATGGCGTGGAGTATTCCCTACGGCCTGGTCGCGGTCTTCTCGGTCTTCCTCTTCATTTATAAATTTGGTTCAGCAACCTTTAACACCATCGTGAATCGGCTTACGTCACTGCTCGCGGGAACCGCCGCAAGCGTTGCATCGTTCTACTACCTCGGCGGTAAACCCGTTGCCGCTCACGAATGGAAAGCGCTGGGGGTCGTACTCCTGGCGATTACCTTCCTCGTCTGGGCGGATCGACGACGTCATGCCGAAAAAAAAAGAACTGTGACCTCCAGTAATCCGGCCTTCTCTTCGGGAGCGGCCATGCCCGTAGGAGCCACGCTTCGCCAATAACGGCGAATCTTCTTATGACCCGCTTGCGCGCTACCGAGACCGCTGAATTCTTCGATCTCGACGGGACGTGCAATCACCTGGACATCCAAGCCATCCTCGATGGACATCAAGGCTCCCCAGAAGTCACAGTGTATCTCGCTGCCGCGGCCGATTTTCTCCTGCGGGAGATTCCTCAACTCCCCCACACATCGGAAGAACTCCTAAACCTCTTTAAGGAACAACTTCGGAACGATGTCTTCCCAAAGCGTTCACAACACCAATGGTGGGCAACATTTCCATCGGTGCAAAGGGAGATGGTCCCCATTTGTCCAGCGGTCGATCACTATCTTTTGACACCTCATGCCATTCGACGCGTCCTTGAAAAGGAAGTCCAGCGAGCGGCAGTCTCGACGACGCTTCAGTGGACCATCACCACTTTTCTTTCTTCGGGACACTGGGAATACTCTCTTTTTAAGTTTTGCAGTGAAGCATCGCTTCCCCATGCAACCATCGAAGAAGATGCCATCGCCATTTTCGAAAATCGCCTCTGCAAAAATGCTCTTGTCTCTATTTTTACGAACTCTGCGACCCAGAAAGCGCGGACCATGGCAGAAAAAGCGGGATTTGGTTCATATCTTATTGAAGATCATTTTGAACGAGGAAAACTTGCGATCATCGGCGATGGAAAGAAATTTATGGTCGATCGTGAATGGCCGCAAGAATGTAAACCAAAAGAAATGCGATTTGGAGATACCGTTGATCTCAGTCGCTATTTTGGAGAAAAAGATGCCATTGTGGATTTGCGTCGTCGACCTTTTTATGAACGAATCAAAACACTCATGCATGAGTGTGGTGCAAAACGTTCCTGGATGGTGAGCGATATCGCCACACTTGATTTGTTTCCCTTCGCGAATTGGTTGGAGTTTGAACCTCGCGTCGCCATGCGAACAAATCCAACAAGCTCACCCGAAGAGGTTCTCGCCGCACGCGAACTTCTCAACGCAACCATTGGAAAAAACCTTCCAGAAATAACAATGGATTTGGAGTGACTACGCTATTTCGTAACTGACTTCATGTTGGGGCCAGACGACGCGGACGGTGACCTTTCCATGCGTCTCCACCGCAAGATAGCCCCAGCAAAACGCGATCCGTTCCAGTTGGACTTCGGGGCTCACGACTTCGGACTTTCCTAAGATGATTTCGCGAACGCCAAGTTCATAGGCCACACGGGCAATCGCAAACGTGGGATCGGCGGCAGGAACCACGAGGGGAATAACGTGCGCCCCAAAACGTTCGGCAATGGCCACAATATTTGTCAAAAGTGTTTCGTCCGTCGGAGTCACCTGATGTTCTTTTTCAAACTCCAGTTGCTCTCCATTCTTGTGCGGCGCCAAACGATCGATCGTGAGGACAATGATGTCTGTGGCCAGAGGATTGGCGCGCTCCAACGCGTATTGCAGTTGATAGAGACTCCCCGGGTCACGCGCCGGGATCAGGATGCGATCGCTATGTTCACAGCCACAGACAGACGGTGTCACCTTCTCTTCAAAGTGAAGATTGACCTTCTCAACATGTGCATCACTGCGGCCATTCCGACGCTGGACCCGTTCCGAGATCACCAAGACACTGAAGAAAAAGATCACAAAGGCAACGCCACCTTGTGTCGCAATGGTCTTTGTAAAAAAATTGGTGATGCCAATCAGAAGAAGAATGAGGGCCGTGAAAAAAAGCGTGATGGGAATCTCGATCTGTCCGATCCTCAGGTTGCCCGGCATCTTCCACTCACGCGGACTCTTGTCCTTGAAACGAAGAATCAGGACCGAGGTGGTCTCGGTGATAAAACTCCAGATGACGCCAAAGGCATACGCCTCACCGAGGAGAAGGATATCGCCACGGCTCAAAAGAATCGTGATGATTTGGGCAAGGGCCACCGCCGTAATCATATGGGTCGTCGTTCCGAATCGTCGATGAGGAATTCTCAACCACGTTGGCAACACACCATCCTCCGCGACGCGGTTTAAGACACTATTCGCACCAACGATGGAGGTATTACAGGCGCCGGCCAGAATGAAGACGCCAACGACAACAACAACGCCCTGAAAAATCAATCGGAGCATTTCCGGACCCGCGAGGTACATGACCAGCCCCGACATCAAATTGTCATAATAGGTGGGACGGACGTCGTCGGGAATAATCATGATGGCAAAAAAGGAACAAATGGCCGTGAAGAGAAAACTAAAGGCGAGAATAATAGCTGCGGCTCGTCGCATGTTTTTGAGCTTCGGTTTCGCAATCTCCCGATAGACTTGAGCCAAAGTCTCTTCGCCACTCATCGCCAGAACGGAGTGACTCACCGCAATGATGATTCCAAACGCACCGATCGTCTTGGTCCACTCGAAACCCTCAAGCCATCCCAACGCATGGGCATCAATGTGCGGCGTTATCGGCGGTAAGGGTTGGGGATGGAGGATAAGTGTTAAGATACTCCAGCCAACGAGGATGGCGACCATCCCTCCCGTTGCCATCATGATTTTCATGGCCCGATCACTCGACTCTTGAATACCGATGACATTGATGCGCCAGAAATAGACGATGATGGCGATCGCAAAGAGAACTGCCGCGAACTGTTTGGGAAGGACGAGTTCGACCCCGCCGAGCCGCAAGAGGTCGTTGACAAATCCCGCAAGATATTGGCCAGCGGCCACGGAACTGATGGGACCAGTCAAAATGTAGTCAAAGAGGAGGGCCGAGACCGAGAGCTTGGCCATGGTTCCGCCCATGGCCGCTTTGACGACGCGGTAGACACCGGCGCGCACAAACATCCCACACGACTCGATGTACGTGGCACGGACGAGGTAAGCAAAGAGCATGATGCTCGCGATAAACCATGGCGCGGCTTTGCCGATCGATTGTTCAACAATGCCACCGATATAGTAGGCGGTCGAGGAGATGTCGCACATCACGATTGAAGCAGCTCGCCAATACGAAATAAACGAGAGCATCGCCGTGGTGATGACCACGGCTGTCGCCGGGCGCCGATAAGATTCCATCTGGTCAGGCATAAGAGTGGGGCTTATTCTTTATCGATCTGTCGCTCGCGTTTTTGGATGCGAGCGAAAATATCGTGAGGCGTCGTCAGGACAGCAATGTCATCGACGAGCTTGGGATCAGAAAAAACGGCGGCAATACGCGCCAGGAGTTTGAGGTGTTTTCCAAATTCCTTCTCCGCGGTCGGCGAGAGAAAGAGGCAAAAAATGCGAGCCGTCAGGGGGGACTGCTTCGGGTCATCCTGGACCCCCGCCGGGGCAACCCCCGTAATCATGGTCATTTCATCGACCACCGCAACGCGGGCATGCGGGACGGCAACACCCATAGGGAGAAACGTCGAAGCGGAATCTTCCCGATCCTTAATGGACGCAAGCAAGCGGCCCGCATCGGGTATGTTTTTGCGCCGGGCGAGCTCCTCGACGAGTTCCTTGAGGACTTGGTCTTTCGTGGTCCCCGCCAGCGGCACAACGATCGACTGGGGAGTCATGTAATGCGAGAGCTGCATAAGAGTGGGGCGGGAGCTATCACAGGGGGAGTCCACCTGTCAAATTTCCCGACATACATTAACCACTTGAAATCATAAAAGAAAAACCCTCCCGCATATGCGCGGGAGGGGCTCCCTCTCTTTTCAGGACCATCTTTTAATTCTCAAAAATCTTGTCGATTTCCTCGGCCGTCTCTTCTTCTTCACAATTCTGGGCGATGGCCAGCTCTTTGACGATGAGGGATCGCGCGGTATCGAGCATTTTTCGCTCACCAAACGAGAGCTCTTTGTCATAGCGCATCAACATCAGATCGCGCAGGACCTCGGCAATCTCGTAGATCGAACCGGTCTTAATTTTATCCATATATTCGCGATAGCGGCGATTCCACGTCTGCTCGGTAATCGAAATGTCGCGCTCCGCCATGATATCGTAAACGATATCGACCTCACTTTTGTGGATGACCTCGCGAAGGCCCACGTTCCGAACATTTCCCGTCGGGACCATCACCGTCATACCGGTGTCGATGATCTTGATGATATAGAATTTATGCTTGTTGCCGGCGATTTCGCGTGTCTCAATCGAATCAACGCGACCGACACCGTGGGCGGGGTACACCGCCATATCGCCCACCTTAAACTCCCTCTTCAGTGCCGATTCCCGACCCCCTTGCGTTCCCATGAACCCTCCCTTTCCGTGTGAAAGATCAATTTTTAATAGTCATATCAGCTGTTTACGTTGTCCCCCTGTTGATTGGATGGGTGTCGTATATCATGATGCCGCCAACCCGTCAACGCGCAACATATTGTTTTTTAAAATGTTTTTATCTATCAAGGGTCAAGCCACCAGTTCATAAGCCTTCGCTTCAGGACTCTATCTGTATCTCCTGAAATTACTGGCGCTTTGTCACGATTCCCTTACCTCCCTTCCCGCCTTCGCCATCCTCCGTCGCCAAGGCTATGGCGGACAAGAGGCTATGGCGGGCATGCTTGACCTGCGTTATGACTTCCTTTAATCACGTGCCCTCATTTGCCGGGCAGGTAGCTCAGTCGGTAGAGCAGGAGACTGAAAATCTCCGTGTCGGCGGTTCGATTCCGTCCCTGCCCACAAAAAAAGCACGAGGGAGCGTCTCGCTCCCCCGTGCTTATATTGTCAGCCCTGCCTCTACTTAAGTTATCGTCAATTTCCCAAAAAAGTTGCGTCCTTTTTACTGCAAGAGGTCTAATTTTTCGGCCATCTTCACAATCGCACCGGCCGCGTTGTCTTCGATGAGCTCGCTATACTTAGAATTATCGACCCGAGCCCAAAATTCGTCGTCGTTGGTGAGACTCGTCACATCAAAATCAACCGAACGATACGCAATGTTGCCGTTGGCCTCGCGCGTCACCTGATTCGCAAAGAGGTTCCGGTTACGATCGAGGATTCCGCGAAACGTGTGATGACTTGTGATCTTTGAGCCCCGTTCGAGGAGATATTCA
>JACQMA010000040.1 GCA_016203825.1 Deltaproteobacteria bacterium
CGTTTGGTTTCTTCTTCAACCTCAGGAGTGGGACGGACTTTGCCGGCGGCAATCTCTCGCAGTGACGTGACGACTTCGCGGTTTTTGCAGGCAACCAGCGGCCGAGATCCTTGAAAGAGCTGTTTCACGCGCTTGGATGCGGCATGGACCAGGGAAAAACGATTCTCAACGACTTCGAGACAATCTTCAACTGTAACGCGTGCCATGTTGACCTCCGAGACCTAAAAGCACCTGGTGCTTTTTGGTTGTTGTGAGCGGGCTGGGCGTGTAGACAGAAGGGCAGTAAAAGTCAACCCCATGAAAACGCTCGGAGAACTCGCAACCTGGACGCATCCCGAATACCGTGACCGCCATCTTTTTACCTTTCACCTGCGGGTAGCGATCTCTGCGGGACTCGCCAGCTTTTATTTTTACTTTCTTCATGATGTTCTGCAGCAAACGGGATTGCTCACGACCGTGATCGTCGGTTCCTTTGTCGTTGCGGGGGTCGCGTATATCCTCGTTCGAAAAAATCGTTATGTCTTTTTGGCTTTTTTCCTCGAATTCATCGCCGATCTCACGGGCATGACGGTCATCCTGTATCTTACCGGAGGTCCTTACAGTACCTACTACACCATTTTTGTGCTCTACATTATTTCGGGTGGAGTCTTCTATAATTATCGCCTTGCCCTCTTGGTCTCCATTTTTGTGGCCGTGTGGTATGGATGCTTTCTCCTCGCCTGTCTCCATGGTGTGATTCCACCGCTGATCCTCGACTATGGCGATCAGCCGGCGATCCCCGCGTATACCCCTTTCGCCCATTTTCTCTTCACGGTTGTCGCGCTGGGGATCGGTATTTACACGGTGAAGATTGCGAGTTTCTTTTCGCAGCGTCGCGAACATCTGCTGGAAGTGCGAAATCGAGAATTTGCTGCCCTCCATCAGATGAGCTCCACCATCCGGGGGACGTTGTCGCTCCGTGAAGTGATTGATCAGGTTTTGAAGGGTGTTCTTGAAGGTCTCGACTTTGAAACAGTTTCTCTCCTCCGTTTTCACGAGGAGGGGGGGGAGCGCGATGTCGTCGTCCACACCCTACGAGATCATCCACGCGTTCGTGAGGCTGAAGCGGCGTTGGGAGTATCACTCGATGGGCTTCGCTTTCCCCTCGACGCCTTTGAGAATTCGGTCCTCACCGACATCCTTCATCGTCGCATTGTGTATCGTCGCTCGCTTCCTGAACTCTTGGAGGGACTCGAAGCGTTTATTCCGCGCGAGCGCTGGCTGAAGGCACAGGCCACCCTCGATATCCAACGGGTGGCTGTCGTTCCCGTTGTTGTCGGAGAGCGGGTGCTGGGGGCCCTCATGGGGTTTAGTCGTATCCCGTATGTCGAGGAACGATCGGTGAGTCGACTGGAGGCCTTTGCCAATCAAGTGGCCCTCTCGCTCGAATCGGCGGAGCTGATCGAACGATTACGAACGGCGAACGAACGTCTCGAAAAAGCAAATCAGGTGAAGTCAGATTTTTTGGCGACGATGAGCCACGAACTCCGAACACCGCTGACGGCGATTATTGGGTTTTCAGAACTCCTCCTCGAGGGCGTGATGGGGGAGCTTACTGCAGAACAGCGTGAAAGCATCTCTGAGGTTCTTCACAATGGCCACGAACTTTTGGAATTGATCAACAGCCTGCTCGATCTTGCCAAAGTTGAAGCAGGAAAGATGCCACTTGATTTGAGGCCGGTGAATATTGAGTCACTCGTCCGTCGCGTCGTGCGCATGGTCGATTCACTCATGCAGAAGAAAAAACTCGATCTTCGGTTGCGACTCGCCCAGAATCTTCCCGCGATCACGGTGGATGAACGAAAGTTGCAGCAAATCCTGCTGAACCTCTTGTCGAACGCCATCAAATTTACCCCCGAGGCGGGGACGATTACGATTACGGCGGAACCTCCGGCACCGCCAAAGGACGGTGTTCGCTTTACCATTGAAGATACCGGGATTGGAATTCCAGAGGGGAAACTGGAACAGATCTTTGAAGCCTTCCACCAGGTTGATAGCTCGATGACGCGTTCGTATGGCGGCACGGGGTTGGGGCTTGCCCTTGCCCGTCAATTCGTGGAGCTCCACGGAGGTACGATTTGGGCCGAAAGTGCCGAAGGCAAGGGGACGCGTTTTGTCTTCATGATCCCGTAGATTTTTCTGTTTCAACACTGGAAATGAACAGGTATAAAGGGATGCCAACACTATGGGAGAGATGTTTCGACAATACGCGTGGGC
>JACQMA010000041.1 GCA_016203825.1 Deltaproteobacteria bacterium
ATGTATATTCCGGCCGAGAATGTTTACTACGAGATCATCGCGCGCGATGACGAAAATGGAGAAACCGTATCATTGGCGGCCTTAGCCCTTCGGAAGAAGGTCATCCCCGTCTCTCCCAATACATTCTACGCGTACCTCAACACCATCCTCCTCGGACTGCGCGGTCTCAAGGTCGAGCGCTTCGCCAAAGAGATTTTAAATAACGTCGGTCGGATTCGAACGGAGATCGAGCGATTCGCAGGTGAATTTGCGACGGTTGGCAAACACATCAAAAATGCAGCGAGTGCCTACAACGAGGCTGACAAGAAGCTCACGCGTATCAATGACCGCTTGGTTTCGTTTGAGCACCCGGAAATCGCCGAGGTCAGCGAACCAGAAAAACTGACTGGTGAGCAATCCGCACCGTCAGTACATCTCCCGCTTTAAGGTGTGTCACCAGTGACGGCCCGTCGAGACAGATCGTGGCGCCTTTTCCGTCACCCGTGATCCTTATTGTTTGTCCCCGCGGGATGACTCCCCTTGCGAAGCGATAGCGTTGCCCCGGACGTTGCCCCGGAAAAGGACACGGCTCGCGAACGAGATAACGAAGTTGCGATGATGTCATGGCCGCCGACTTCCCGCCCGCCGAATGATATCCCGCCGTCGTACCCGGACCAGCGCAAATCCACAAACCACTGCTTCGCTGCCATTCCGTCTGTGTTCCGACGCGCAACCGATACGACATCAAGTCCGACGGAACCGTACTGGCGACCAGAATATCGTTGAGGGCGAGAAACGGGAAGGGCTTTCCATTGATTTTCGCTTCGAGGAGCGGCAGCTTCGCTGGTTTCCAGGATTCTTGGAGAACTTGGCGAAGAATATGGGGAAAGGTTGCACGTGTTGCCGCGCAATAGAACCCCACACTCTTTCCCGGCCGCGAATTGACGCCCAGGATGGGAATGGCTCCAGCAACATGGACCGCCGAAAGGACGGTGCCGTCGCCGCCGATCGTGACGATCAACGATGCCGTGAACCCATGCCGAAGTTTTCGACGATTGAGCAAACGATAGGGGATGCGATGGTGTCGCAGCGTGCGAACAATCGCATCAAGGGTTTCATTGTGACGATGGTGATGTTGTCGGCGATGGCGTGAGAGTGTCGCACGATCCTCATCCGAGAGCGATTTGTAGACGACAAGAACACGGTTGAGTTTCATGGTGGGGATGCATACTATCCAAGTCACCTATGGTATTGCAAGTTGAGCTCTCTTTATTGGTATTTTTTTCGGATTCCGGACTCCGGGATCCGGGATCCGGGTGTTGACCAATGCCCCTTCCCAAACGCAAACACGGCAGGCGACACGTGGCCCTTTTTGGGGGTTCGTTTAATCCGCCGCACCTCGGCCACGTCGAGATGGGCCGGTGGTTGCTCGCCCAGGCTCAGGTCGATGAAGTTTGGGTCATCCCGTGTTTTCTGCATCCCTTTGAAAAGACGCTTGCCCCGTTTGATGCACGCTACGCCATGACGCTCTTTGCGTTCGCGCCGTGCGGCAGGGGCGTGTTCGTGTCAGATGTTGAGCGGGAATTGGGGGGGGTAAGTCACACGATTCGAACGGTGCAGCATGTGTGCAAGCTCTATCCGAAGTATCAATTTTCGCTCGTGCGCGGTGGCGATATCGAAGTTGAGAGTGCGCCGTGGAAGGATGCGGACGAAATCGAAAAGTTGGTGACGATGATTACGGTTCCGCGTGGGCCCGGTTCGCCTATTCCGAATATTTCATCGACGGATGTGCGTGCATGCATCCAGGCGGGAAAACCCTTCGATCACCTCGTCCCCAAATCTGTTGGGGTTTATATCATTACGCATGATTTGTATCGTTGAGGGCGCAGCATGCTGCGCCC
>JACQMA010000045.1 GCA_016203825.1 Deltaproteobacteria bacterium
CTCCACTTCGCTTTCTATGGAGAAGAGGTGGGTGAAGTCACCCGGCAAAAGGGAAGTTACCGTCTCGCATCACAGCTGACGTTTGGATTCTAAAACGGGGCGTCGTCGTCGGGAGCGGCGTACCCAGACATCGCCGCTGGTGCTTGGGGAATGGCGGCATCAACACCGTAGGCCAAATTATCAAATCGCGTACAGTTACTGCGAAAGGCGAGGATCGCGCGTCCCGTGGGACCATTTCTCTGTTTCCCAATGATCACTTCGGCCTTTCCCATATCGGGGCTTTCAGGGTTATACATCTCATCGCGATAAATGAACGCCACGACATCGGCATCTTGTTCGATACTTCCACTTTCACGTAGGTCCGCAAGCTGCGGGCGTTTATCGGTTCGTGACTCGACACTCCGATTCAGCTGCGAAAGCGCAATGACGGGCACATTGAGTTCTTTCGCCAGCGCCTTCAATGAACGCGAAATCTCGGAGATTTCACGCTCGCGACTTTCCACACGCCCAATGCCGCGCATCAACTGCAGATAATCAACCACCATGAGGTCCAAACCATGTTCGCGCTGAAGGCGACGCGCCTTGGCACGCACTTCCAAGACCGTGAGGGCTGCGGAATCATCGATAAAAATGGGGGCTTCGGACAAGAGACCTGCGGCACGGGTCAACTTCGGCCAATCGCTTTCACCTAAAAAACCACCACGAAGCTTTGAAGCATCCACTTCGGCACGTGAACACAGCATGCGCTGCACGAGCTGTTCTTTCGACATTTCGAGGGAAAACACCGCGCAGATTTTGCCGCGCTCGATCGCCGCATGTTCGACCATATTCAGCGCAAACGCCGTCTTCCCCATCGAAGGACGCCCTGCCACGATAATAAGGTCCGATCGCTGGAGTCCCGACGTCAAACGATCGAGCTCGGTAAATCCCGTCGAGACACCCGTGATCAATTCCTTTCGCTCGTAGAGACCTTCAATCGCCTTGAAACTATCCTTGACGATGTCCTTCAACGAAACAAACGCCTGACGCGTCCGTGCGCGGGCAATTTCAAAAATCACACGTTCCGCTTCATCGAGGTATTCCTCGGCGTTGCTGAGCGGCTCGTACCCGCGCGCCGCAATCTTCGTCGCTCCCTCGATGAGCCGACGCACCACGGACTTTTCACGAATAAGCTTCGAGTAGGAACCGGCGTTCGCCGTCGTGGGTACCGTATCGACGAGCTGCGAGAGATAGTTCGCACCACCAATCTGTTCCAATTCATTCAAGCGTTTCAGTTCACTCGTCACGGTGACAAGATCCACTGCTTCATTTTTTTGGTAGAGATTGAGAATGGCTTGGTAAATGCGTCGGTGGGTATCACGATAAAAATCAACGGGCTCCAGGAGCTCCGCCACGCGATGAATCGCATCGTTGTCGAGGAGCATGGCCCCCAACACCGACTGTTCCGCCTCGAGGTCCTGAGGAGGAAGTTTTAGGTTTTCTTGCGTTCCGTCACGCATATGTTCACCGTGGCCGTCACATCGCGATAGAGTTTTATTTCAAGGGGAAACTCTCCCAACTGTTTGATCGGTTCTGCAAGTTTCACAACATGGCGATCAACCGTAAAACCCGCCTTGCGCAAGCCCTCGACAATATCCTTGACCGTCACCGCGCCAAAGAGTTTTCCCTCATCTCCTCCCACTTCACGTTCAAACGTCACCGTGAGCGCCGAGAGTTTCTTGGCGAGCGCCTCGAACTCAACACGACGCTTCTTGTCCCCCGCAGCAACCACGCGCTGATGATGTTCCAGCATCTTTAAGTTCTTGGGATCAGCCACCACGGCTTTTTTTTGCGGCAATAAAAAGTTGCGCCCATATCCTGGCTTGACCTTGACCACATCACCGGCCTTCCCCACGTGGGGAACGTCTTCCTGAAGAATTACTTGCATGTCGTGCCTCCTTTACGAAAATTCATCCACACATCCGCGAGCCCAACGCCCGCCACCGCAATGCCGATCGTCTGAAAGAAAAAGAGAATCGTCACATAGACAACCGTACGAAACCACCGTGTGCGTAATCGTTGCAAGAAAAAGGAAACCACCGCAAATCCCTGAAGAAAAGCCAGCACCGCACTGACGAGGATCACATTGATGGTCATCATCGCGAGCTGCTCGCTGTGAACAACATACGTATTGAAAAAGAAGATCACGCCACTGACAATGGGCAGCCACACCCACAGGTCGGGGAGTCGAAAACTCGCTGGCCACGGCGCATGATGAAACGCAGGATACCGCCGCAGGAATTTCAGCCCCACGATTCCCGAAAGGGTGACACTCACGATGGAAAAAATAACCATGACCGCCGGAAGAACACCCATCGCCATCGTCACCATTTCTTCACGACGGGTCGTGAGAAGATCAAGCTCCAGGGAACTTTCCTGCATCCGACTCCGAAATCGGATGACTTCATCCACCATCGTCCCGACGTACTGTCGCAAGCCTTCCCCGAAAGAAA
>JACQMA010000044.1 GCA_016203825.1 Deltaproteobacteria bacterium
GCCCCGATGCGACACGATTTTTGCAAAAAGCAAAAATCGTTTGTCGCATCGAGGGCCCGCCGTAGTCCGCCATAGCTTTAGCGACGGCGGACGAAGGCGGGCAAACTTTTTTCCGCCTTCGCTTACCAGCTTCGGCGGATGCTCGATCATGCCAAATCGGCACGAAGGCGGGCAAGATTACTTTCGCCGTAGAAGGCGGGCAATTACACCACATGCCTTTTCAAAAAGGCCCTTCCAGAACCGGTTTTCAAATATCTTTCAAACGAATCCGCCCTTCTTCTATCAAGGAATTTGAAATACGCAACCAGTTCCAGTGGACGCCTTTCACCTGTCGCAACAACGTAACCAGCATTGTGTTCGCCGACACGTCGCTCCACATCTTCAGTTTTCCCGATGTAGAGATTCCCATCCCTTTTACTTCGAAGTATGTAGACAAACATATCCCGTACTTACTACCCGCCTTCGCTTACCAGCTTCGGCGGGTCCTCGACGTCGCTGACGATTTTTGGCTTCCAAAAATCGTGCGGCCGTCGGGACTGCGCTACGCCCCGATTGTGATGTTATTCTTCCCTTATCAGTTTGAGCAACGATTCGAGATCCTTGCGGACCTTCAGCAGAACCTTGCGTCCATCGTGGGGGATGTTCGACTTATTCCGCCCTCCCGCTTCACTCAAAAGTTCCATCTGATGCGACTCTCCTCCATCGCCGTCACTTGAATGTCCCTCACCTCGACCCCAGTCCTTGAGACGTTTGCGCGCCCCATTGATCGTGAATTTCTCCTCATAGAGCAACTTCCGAATGCGCAACAGACTCTCCACATCGCGACGCTTGTAGAGCCGCTGTCCTGATTTGGATTTCGTCGGCTTCACATCGGGGAACTCGGTTTCCCAATAGCGAAGGACATAGGGCTTCACCCCGACGATGTCACTCACCTCGCCAATACGAAAGTAGAGTTTATTGGGAATTTCACCCCGTGCTGGCATAAATTATCGACTCGCCGGTGTTGAAGGTTCGCGGTCCCCATTCAAGGCAGATTTTAAGACCTGACTCGGTCGAAAGGTGAGGACACGACGCGCCGAAATTTCAATTTCTTCCCCCGTTTGGGGATTGCGACCGATACGCGGCCGTTTTTGGCGAACGACAAAATTCCCGAAACCAGAAATCTTAATCTTCTCGCCACGCTCCAGCGTTTCCTTCATGGTGTCGAAGATGAGTTCCACAATTTCCGATGATTCCTTCTTCGAAAATCCAACCTTCTCGTAGATTTGTTCAATGATTTCGGCCTTCGTCATGGTCATGCTCCTTTCTGCAAAAGATGGAATCTGCAACCATCCTAGCCCAAAAGATTTTCAAACTCAAGGACTTCCCACACCTTTTTCGAAACCCGATGAAGACCTGAGCGAAGCCCCTAGATTTCGCTCTACAAGCGCCACGACGGCCGCATGGGCCTTGATGACTTCCTCATCGGTCAGGGTGCGCTCATCCGATCCAAAGCGTAAGCAAAAGGCGAGGCTCTTTTTTCCCGACGGCACGCCCTTTCCTCGATACAGGTCAAAGAGACGAACCCGCTGAATGAGCTTCCCCCCTGCCTCACGAATGAGCTGTTCGACGTGAGCGGTGGAAATCGTATCATCAAGGATCAGGGAAATATCCCGCTCGACAAACGGGTACCGAGACAGAGGACGAACCAAGACATTCTCTCGCTTCGATCCCTCAAGCAGGACATCAAAGTTGATCTCAAAAACAAACGCCCGCTCGAGGTCGAAGCGTCGTGCGACCTCCGGGTGGAGCTGACCGACAACGCCAAGATGCTCCCCGTCCACCGCAAGGATTGCAGCACTCCCCGGATGAAGGAACGAAGGGATCGGTGTTGAAAGGAAATGAACGTCGGCAAGAGATTCGCAGACCCCTTTGACGTCATAAAAATCAATCTCCTCTTTCGCTCGCTCCCAGGAAGTAGGATAGCGCGTACCCGTCATGACACCCGCCAGGTGGAACACTTCGCGAGGATGCTTTCCCTCCATCAGAGCCACCTTCTGAAGGGCAAAAAGTCGCAGATCAGAACGCTGGTGAAAAAGATTGAGTTTGGCGGCATCGAGGAGTCCCGGCAAAAGCGATGTGGCAAAAACCTGATGGTCTTCGGAGAGCGGATTCGCGATCGTCACCGGCTCGCGGTCGGAAAAAAGTTTCATCGCCGCTGGTTTTCCAAAACTCATCAGCACCGCCTCACTGAATCCTGAGGCAGCTAACGTTGCACGAACCTTCCTTCCCCTGGTGAGCCGAGCGGGCAGGACCGGTGGTTCAACCGATCGGCGCGGAAGCGCTTCGGGAAGCGATGCATACCCACGAAGCCGTGCCACTTCTTCGATGAGATCGATGGAACGGGTGAGATCGGGTCGAGATGTGGGAATGCGGGGTTTGACTCCAAGACGCTTGAGCGTCCGGTCAACCTCGGTCTGCGTCAGCGTCGTCCCCAAAATCCGATTTGTTTCCGAAGCTGAAAGGGAAATCCGTCGCGGCAGCGCGCGACGCGGATACACATCCACTTCGTCAGCTGTGGCTTGTCCACCCGCGGTCTCGATGATCAGCGACGTCACGCGGTGGAGCGCGTTCACGACACCGTTTGGATCGACACCGCGTTCAAAACGGCGCGACGATTCGGTTTGAAGTCCCAATCGTTTCGATGTCCGGCGAATCCCCGTCGGTTCAAAGGAGGCACTTTCCAAAAGAATATCGGTTGTATCGTCACGCACTTCGGAGTTCGCTCCTCCCATCACCCCGGCCAGGGCAATGGGACCATCGGCATCGCAGATCAGGAGATCTTCGGAGACAAGTTTTCGCGCGCCACCATCGAGCGTTGTCAACTGGGTCGTCGTTCCAGCTACCTGGACGATAATCTTTTTCCCCTTCACGAATCGGGCATCGAAGGCGTGCAGCGGCTGCCCCATCTCGAGCATCACGTAGTTCGTCGCATCGACTACATTATTGATGGGACGAACGCCGGCGGCTTCCAAACGTTTGATGAGCCATGCCGGAGAAGGAGCGATGCGCACACCGCGAATGCCCCGCGCGCTATACCGTGGGCACCGTGTTCGATCGCGAATCGTGACCGAAACGAGATCACGCAGTTTTCCCTCGCCGCGAAGTTTTGTTGGCGGAGGCGGCAGAAAACGAGCCCCACTCAAAGCGGAAATTTCTCGGGCCAAACCAATGACCGACAGACAATCAGGACGATTTGGGGTCACGGCGATATCAAAAACCTGACCTTCGATATCATAAGACTCGACCTCAAGCCCACTCGAAGAAAGAAGTTCGCCTAAGGCCTTCGGTCCTTTCTTCCATGCGACAAATTCCGTGAGCCATTCGTAAGATACTTTCATCGGAACTGCTCCAAGAAGCGCACGTCGTTTTCAAAAAAGAGTCGAATATCCTGGATGCCGAATTTCAACATCGCGATGCGCTCGATCCCCATCCCAAACGCAAAACCACTGAACACCTTGTCATCATAGCGGACCGCTCGAAAAACATTGGGGTGGACCATGCCGCAACCCATCACTTCAAGCCATCCGCTCTGTTTGCAAATGCGACAACCTTTGCCACGGCAGACGACACATCCAATCGCAACTTCCGCCGACGGTTCCGTAAAGGGAAAATAGCTCGGACGAAGTAGAACACGGCACTGCTCGCCAAAAAGTTTTTTCCAAAAGAGGGAGAGAATGCCCTTCATGTGGGCAAAGGTGATCCCGCGGTCGACCATCAATCCTTCAACTTGATGAAACATCGGGGAGTGCGACGCGTCGAACGAATCACGACGATAGACGGCACCCGGCGCGATCATCGCAACGGGCGGTTGCAACCGCTCCATGACGTGAATTTGCACTGGCGACGTGTGCGTCCGAAGCAGGCGTCCATCGGTCGTGTAAAACGTATCCTGCATGTCGCGGGCGGGATGATCGGCAGGGACATTCAAGGCTTCAAAATTGTAGTAATCCGTTTCGATCTCGGGACCCTCGAAGACCGAAAAGCCAAGGGCAGCGAAACAATCGATGACCTCATCCATGACCATGCGAATCGGATGCGGATGACCGCGGGGGATGCGCCGTCCTGGAAGTGCCGCATCGACACGCTCGCGAGAAATTGCCTGTGCCTGCTCCGATGCACGAAACTTGGCAGTGACTTCGGCGAGACGAACTTCGAGCACCCCCTTGAGGGCATTGACTCGCTTTCCCACTTCGGGGCGGGTCGCGGGATCGACATCCTTCAGGCCCTTCAAAAGTTCGGTTACGGTACCTTGGCGTCCAAGGTATTTAATGCGCAAGGCTTCCGTCTCGGTGAGACTGGCCGCACCCAAGAGTTCGGCCAACGCCGACTCACGGACACGTTCAATGCTCTGAAACAGAGC
>JACQMA010000034.1 GCA_016203825.1 Deltaproteobacteria bacterium
CGACACGATCCCGCTCGACGATGCGCTGGTGTACCGAAAACTCGCCGACGGTGACACCCAAGGCATCTTCCAGTTGGAAAGTCAGGGGATGACGGCCCTCGTTTCGAAACTGAAACCCACCGTGTTTTCAGACATTGTAGCCCTCGTGGCCCTGTTTCGACCGGGACCACTCGGCAGTGGCATGGTCGATGATTTCATCAATCGAAAACATGGACGCATCGCGATCCAATATGAGCTGCCTCAACTCGAATCGATCCTGCGCGATACGTATGGGGTCATCGTCTATCAGGAACAGGTCATGCGGATTGCCTCGGAACTCGCCGGCTTTAGCCTCGGTGATGCCGATATCTTGCGGCGCGCGATGGGCAAGAAGCAGCGTGAAGAGATGGCCCTGCAGCGCGAGCAATTCTTGAAGGGGGCTGCGACGAAAAAAATCCCCCCCAAAAAGGCCGAACACATTTTTGATTTGATGGCCAAGTTTGCCGAGTATGGATTCAACAAGAGTCATTCGGCGGCCTATGCACTGGTGGCGTATCAGACGGCCTACCTCAAGTGTCATCATCCAACCGAATATCTGGCTGCCCTGATCACGTCGGAACACCTGAATGCGGACAAGGTCCTCGATGCCATTGCGGATGCGAAGAATCATGGGATTACCGTCCTGCCCCCCGATGTGAATGAGAGCGACAGTGATTTTTCGGTTGTTGGCGACAATGTTATTCGCTTTGGACTGGGGGGAGTGAAGAATGTGGGCGAGGCGGCGATCGAGAGTATTCTCGAGGTGCGAAAAAATGGATCGTTTTCGTCGCTCGTCGATTTTTGCGAGCGGGTTGATTCCCGCAAGGTCAACAAGCGTGTCATTGAAAGCCTCATCAAGTGTGGCGCATTCGATTCGCTGCGTGAACCACGTGCGCGCCTCATGGCGGCCCTGGATCAGGTCATGGAGATCGCCAGTGCCACCCAGCGCGATCGCCTCGTGGGCCAATCGCGGCTCTTCGATCTTGTTGCTGGCGCTCGAGACGCCAAGGGGCTTCCGACTTCCGCGATCGACGTTCCCGAGTGGCCCGATCGTCAGCTTTTGAGTTTTGAGAAAGAAGCCTTGGGTTTCTATATTACCGGTCACCCCTTGGCCCAGTTTGATCACTTGTTGAAGACGTACGCGACGGTCGACACCGTATCGCTTGCGGAGGTTCGAGATCGCCAAGAAGTTCGTTTCGGCGGGGTCGTGACCAAAATGCGTGAAGTGACGACGCGGCGCGGGGATCGGATGGGGTTTGCGACGATTGAAGACTTGAAGGGAATGGTGGAGGTCGTGGTCTTCTCGGATGTTTACACGAAGGAAGTGATGAACCTCAAGGGCGAACGACCACTCTTTGTCGTTGGCCTGGCCGATACCGATGGTGAAAAGGTCAAGGTCATCGCGCAACAAATCTTGCTGCTCGAGGATGTGCCCTTGCATCTGACCAAGAGTGTCCATTTTGTCCTTCATTCGCCGGAGCTCACGCAGCATCACTTGGAGCAACTCAAGAGCGTGTTGACGCGGTATCCGGGGAATTGTCCCGGTTTTGTGCACCTCGTGGTCCCTGAAAAAACCGAGACGGTCCTTGAACTCCCTCAAACCCTTCGCCTCGAGCCGTCACCGCAACTCGTCGGTGCCGTCCAAAAACTTTTTGGCCACAACGTGACCCATTTCTCGACAACGTAATGACTGATCGCGCCATCATCGTCGGTGTTCGTCGACCGCGGATGAGTCGAACGGAAGCGCTCGCTTCGTTGGAAGAGCTTGTCGAGCTGGTTCGAACGGCAGGGGGAGTAGTGGCAGGTCGCCTGTTTCAAGAGGTGAAGGCGATTCATCCCGCGACGTTGATTGGTGTCGGAAAAGTTCACGACCTGTCTGAACAGGTGAGAGGTACGAATGCTGATGTCGTCATCATCGATGATGAACTGACGCCGGTCCAGAATCGAAATCTTGAACGGGCCCTTGAAGTTCGCGTCCTCGATCGGACTGCACTTATCCTCGATGTCTTCGCACTCCGGGCCCGTACGGAAGAGGGCAAACTCCAAGTCGAGGCGGCGCAATTGGCGTACCTTGCTCCGCGCTTGGTGGGACGCGGAAAAACATTCTCGCAACAGGTGGGGAGGATCGGGACGCGCGGTCCTGGGGAAACGGCCCTGGAATACAGTCGTCGGCGACTTCGTGAACGACAGGTGGTGCTGAACCGTCGGCTCGAACAGGTGCGCCGGGAGCGAAAAGTGCATCGCGCCCAGCGAGAAAACGTGCCGCTGCCGCTCGTGGCCCTCGTGGGGTATACCAATGCCGGGAAGTCGACCCTCATGAATGCCCTGACAAAGGCGGGAGTCTTTGTCGAAGACACACTCTTTGCAACACTCGATCCCACCGTGCGTCGCCTTCGACTTCCTTCAGGAAGGATGGTGCTGCTTGCCGACACCGTCGGATTCATTCGGCGGCTTCCACATCAATTGGTCAAAGCCTTTCGGGCGACGTTCGAGGAAATCGCTTATGCCCATCTCATCGCTCACATCGTGGACGTTGCGGACGAAGATGCCGAGCACCATGTGGCGACGGTTGAAACCGTTTTGGGGGAATTGGAACTCAATCACAAACCGCGGTTGACGATCCACAACAAGAGCGATCGACAACCCCATCACCTTCGCCGAAACCCTGAAGCGATTCCCATCTCGGCGCTGACGGGGGAGGGTATTAATCACTTGCTGGAGAGGCTCGATGAGGCCTTGCGTGTTGGTTTTTTGAGGGTCCGGCTGCGACTGCCCTATAACCGTGGTGATATCCTTTCTGAAATCTACCGCGTAGGCCACGTCTGGAAGGCCAAACATCTGGCAAAGACCATTTCGGTTGATTGTGAGCTGCCAGAAAAATTTGTTGGAAAATGGAAAAGATTTTTATAGGTCCTATTGGGCCTATAGGACTTATAGGACCTATGAACATCTTCTCACTTGCAGACCTGTTAACCACCCTTCGCCTGCTGCTGGTACCCGTCTATGTCTGGTGCTTTGTCGAAGCGCGGGCCGAGGCAGCGTTCTGGGTCTTTGTCGTCGCGGGCTTTACCGATGTCATTGATGGCACGGTTGCCCGCCTGTTGGGAAAATCAACGCGATTGGGATCGATCCTCGACCCCATTGCCGACAAGCTTCTCATGGGAACGTGTTTCATAACGCTCACGATGGTCGGAAGGCTTCCTGTGTGGTTTCTCGTCTTGGCGCTCACCCGTGACGTCATTCTGATGGGCGGCATCTTTTACTTCGAAAAAATCAGGGCCAATATTCATTATCGGCCACTTCGCTTGAGTAAACTGGCAACCCTCTGTCAGCTGTTGACCGCAGGGTTGGCCCTCCTCTTTTGGTGGCAGCCAGTGGTTCAAGGGGGGAGGTGGGGAGACGTTTTTTGGATCGCGCTCTCGGCTTCCGCACTCCTCATTGCCGTAAGTGGCGTCATGTACATCTCACAGGGGATCAGGATGCTCGCGACATTTCGGAACAATCATGAACGTTCGTGACATAGGTCTCGTGCCCTACAGACAAGCCTGGCAACTGCAAGAAGAGCTTCGCACTCGGCGGATCGCGGGCGAGATCGGGGATCAATTTCTCCTCGTGGAACACCCGCCGGTTTATACCTTGGGCAAGCGAGATTGTGATAAGGACCTCCTTGTTCCAAGAGAGATGGTTGCGCGAGAAGGTATTGAGGTGGTGAAGACCAATCGCGGCGGGCGCGTCACGTACCATGGTCCCGGGCAAATGGCTGGGTATTTTATTTGCTCCCTGGACGAACAAGGGATCAGTGTTCCGGAATTTGTCCGTCGGGTCGAAGAACTGGTGATACAGGTCTTGGCGGATGTTGGCATTGATGGTGAACGTGATCCTGAATATCCCGGTGTCTGGGTTGGACGCGACAAGATTGCGGCGATTGGGTTGAATTTTAGCCACCGTGTTTCACAGCACGGTTTTGCCCTGAACGTTTCCCCAAATCTCGATCACTATCGCTTCATCATCCCGTGCGGCATCACCGATCGTGGCGTGACGTCGATGGAGAAAATCCTGGGAAGAGTCGTTCCCATGGCGATGGTGAAAGAACGCGTCATGGCCCACGTCCACAAACTGTTTGGATTAGTCCGTTGCCCCGTCGGCAGGGGTGAAGGCGAGACTGCCGTACGAATCTGATCGCTCGGTGACTTCTTCCACTTTGGGTTCGAAGGTCACATCAATATATTCAACATTTGCGGCGGAATCCGGAAGGGACTTGAGATGCGCCTCATAACTTTCCTTGGTGACGACCCCTTGACGCGTGCGATACGTGATCAAACGGAGATCGAATTGATTGCTGTCATCCTTCACCATAGCTGCTGACCTCATTTCTTCGGTTGTCGCTTCTCCAGGTTCATGACGATCTGACCATCACGAAAGATGCGCACATCACCTGATGACTCTGAGATGACAAACGCAATCGCCTTTGTCAACTTGGTGATCCCCGCGGCGGCCATGTGACGACTTCCCAGTCCGCGTGGAAGATTGGATTCTTCCGACGCGACGCCGAGGTAGCGACCTGCGGTAATGATGATGCCTTCGTCACTAATAATGAAGGCGCCATCGAGGGCCGAGAACTCGCGAATCGTTTCTTTGATGGCACTGTTCAGGATATGCCGTTCTTCTTCTTCATAGCCTTTGAATGGATTCATGATCATCTGGCGTGAGAGCTGCAGGACCTTTTCGTGATCGCCGAGCACAAAAATGGTTCCAACCGGTTTTCCTTCACGACCCTTGTCGGCAAGTTCCATCGTGAGGTTCAAGACCGCCTGAAAGAGTTCGGGATGGACAATATCCGAGAGACTCGAGAGTCCTTTGCCGGCCATGATTTCCGATTCTTTACTCGTGTCGACGATTTGAATCAGATCAAGGAGACCAACATCGGTTTGACCCACCACAAAAACGAGCTTGGCCCCGGGCGCAATCGTTCCATCCGAGATGGCGAGTGATGTGGCTGCCTTAATGAGCGACAGCCGCGTCATGCTGGTTTTGGGTAAAGTGATTTGCCCTGACGCAAGATTCACCAACGAGGTTTCCTCTTCCCGTTTCTTTCGGCTCATCAGGATCAGCGGGATCCGCTTTCGCGGGAGCGGCCCATCAAACGTGAGGTCATCGAGGGGGTCGATATGGATGAAGACCGCATCGGCCTTGATCTTGGCGGCGATTGCAACGGCGGTCTTGATCATGAGAACGTTGTCGGATTTCACGAGGGTCAAAATAACTGATTGGGGTTGTCACTTCAAGGTGAATCTCCTTAAATTTTCCTTCATCTTCCATACGTTGACGAAAAAATGGCGCTCCGGTACTACTATGACGATGAAGTTATGGTTCCTCAAACGTTTGTTCCTCTTTGCCGTCCTCCTCTTTCCGTTGGGCGTAGGGGCCGATGCATCTCCGTTTGAAGTCGCCTGGAGCGACGCGCCACTTCGCATTCCGCCGCAGGGAACCTTTGAGCTGACCGTTACTGTCCGCATGCCCGAAGGACATTATATCTACGCCGACAAGACGCGCCTCGAGTTCCAGAGTTTGGAAGGCGTCCATATCGACCAGATCGAGTATCCCAAGTCGGTGGTTCATCACGATTCGTACCTCAATCAGGACACGCAGGTGTTTGTGGGTGAAGTGACCATCGTGGCGAAAGGGAATGTCCCCGCGGGAGCGGAACCGGCTCTGCGTGAACTCTCGGCGGTCCTCTCATTGCAGGGGTGTACGCCACAGCTCTGTCTTCGTCCGGAGGAACGGCTGCTCCTCTTTCGGGTCGAAGTGGTGAATCCCACAGCCTCCGGAGAAGGTGATGTGTCTCCCCCGGGTGATGTGGCATCATCTCGTTTCAACCTTCTCAATTCGATTCGCGAGGAGCACTTTTCCGATATCGTTGGGCAAGGGTGGGGATGGGCGTTACTCATCGTCTTCATCGCCGGCGTCCTCACCTCATTCACGCCGTGTGTCTGGCCGGTGATTCCCGTCGTCCTGCTTATTGTCGGGATTCACCCCGAGCAAAAAGTTCGCCGCAACATTGGGCTCACGCTCTCGCTCGTGGCAGGGACAGTCCTCGTGTATGCCACCTTGGGTGTTGTCGCCGCGGCCCTCGGGAAGAGTTTGGGGTTTCTCTTTCAAAATAAACTGTTTCTCTTTGCCGTCGTGGTCTTTTTCGTCATGATGAGTCTGTCAATGTTCGGCCTTTTCGAGATTCGCCTTCCGCTCCGTCTCCAACAACGTTTGACGCAACTTGGTGGTCGCGGGTATCGCGGTGCCTTCTTGGCGGGCCTTGGAACCGGGGTGATCGCATCACCCTGTGTCGGTCCGGTTGTTGCCGGCATTCTCACCTATGTCGTTCTGCAGAAGAGTTACGCGTTAGGGTTTCTCCTCCTTGTCGTCTACGGGGCAGGGATGGGGTCGCTCTTCATTCTTTTGGGATTGACGGCCGCGCAGCTCGCACAACGATTGAAGAGCGGTTCGTGGATGGTGTGGATCAAGCGATGTTTAGGTCTCCTCCTTCTCCTCCCGGCCCTTTTCTACATGCAGAGTTTGACCGGTATTCGTTGGGCCGATGTCCTGCATCCCCCGAAGGGTCCCGGCATTCAGTGGGTCGAATCGGTGGAACAAGGCTTATCGATGGCCGAGGCAAGTCGTCGTCCCATCATCATGGATTTTTATGCCGATTGGTGTCCGCCGTGTCGCTCTCTGGACCGCTGGTTCTTTCACCGTTCGGATGTCGTCGAACTCTCTGCGGAGTTTATTCCTCTTCGTGTCGATGCGACCATCGAGACCCAAGAGGTTTCGCGCATCCTCGATCATTATGGTGTCGCGGGACTCCCGACGATCCTCTTCTTCTCACCGGATGGGGTTGCTTACGATGACCTGCGCGTGAGCGCCTTCGACCCCGACCGCGTCCTCGCCTCCATGCACGAGGCTCTCAGGCGATCTAGAAAATAATTGCTTGAGCATATAGACTATTTGATGTAGGATATCCATATAATGGCCCTTCAGCTCAAAAAGATTGCAACGAATATTCCCGAAGATCTCCTCGCGGAAGCCGTCCATCTCACCGGTTGGAATCAAACGAGGACGCTCGTGGAAGGTTTAAAAGAGCTGATTGAAAGACGGAAACGAGAGGCCTTGCTGGCCCTCCAGGGAAAGATTGTCATGCGCTTATCGACCCACCGGACACGTGAGCGAAGAAAGGTGTAAGTGGCTCTCCCTGCGAAAGTCTTGGTTGATACGTCCGTATTTGTGGAGTTTTTTCGTGGCCGAGAGGTGACTGCGTTTCAGACCCTGCTGCTGAACAACCAGATTCTTTTATCGTCGTATGTTCGCCTGGAACTTTTGCAAGGCGTTCCCAAACAGGCCCTTACCAAAATCGAGTACGTCCTGGGTGGATTAGAAAAAATTCAACCTCATGATGATATGATGAATCAAGCAGAGGCTCTTCTCACCAAGGTGAAGGGATCGGGTTTGACCTTAGGTATCGTTGACCTTCTCATTGCCGCTGAGTCCATCTTGTTGGGTGCACCGATTTATAGTTTGGATAAAATTTTTTCCAAACTTGGTCACCTCAACCTGATTTCGCTTTTTGAACCGTAAGGTTTCATCTTCGTCGATATTTCTGATAAAAAATCGTTCGTCCTTCGCGCTGCCATTTTTGGGAAAAATAGGTGGGAAAGGCGTCGGGGGAGGACGTCGTGATTCCTTCGGGGTAACATGATTGGAGGGGCGATTTGCGAATCGCCCCCACAGAAGCAATCTCCTTTGCCACCGCCG
The DNA here is from genome assembly GCA_016203825.1 of Deltaproteobacteria bacterium. Classification (GTDB taxonomy): domain Bacteria; phylum UBA10199; class UBA10199; order 2-02-FULL-44-16; family 2-02-FULL-44-16; genus JACQMA01. The sequence continues at coordinate 7,822 of JACQMA010000034.1, forward strand.
CGGCATACCACTCGACATCCGTCGTGAAGAAGAGGGCCCCGCCAGGTTGTAAAACGCGGATACATTCGGCGACGAACTCGGGCTGAATGAGGCGGTTTTTGCTGTGGGATCGTTTCGGCCAGGGATCAGGAAAGTTGATGTGAATCGTGGCCACCTGCCCTTCCGCGAAGAAACGAGGAAGGGCCTGACGGGCGTCGTCCTGAATGACGACGGCGTTCGTGAGTTGTTGGAGCTCAATCCGCTGGATCAGTTTATCAGCGCGCTTCGACTTGATTTCAATCCCGACGGCCAATTGATCAGGATATTCGCGCGCGAGGTGAAAGAGAAAGTCACCACGGCCGGGACCGATGTCGACGATGAGGTTCCGGCGTCCCGTAAGAGAAAGGGTCGCGGGATAGACAAACGGCATCCGTACACGGACATCGATACTGTGATGGGCGATGGGCATAGAATCCCGAGTGTGCTATGGTATCGACACTTCAAAAGCAACCATGACTATTGATAGCACCATTGATGTGTACCTCACGCACCTTGCCGTCGAACGGCGACTCGCCAAAAATAGTCTCGCCGCCTATGCGCGTGACTTGCGCACCTGCGCCGATTTTTTGGAGCGCCGTCGCGTTGTTGACGCTTGCGAGGTGACGCAATCTCATTTGTTGGATTTTCTCGTTGAGCTTCATCGACACAAACTGACAGCCAGGAGTGTCGCTCGGTCGCTCGTGGCCATTCGTGGATTTTTTTCTTTTTTGCGACACGAGGGAACCGTGAAGAGCGATCCCACGACGATGATCGAAACGCCGGTGAAAATCCAGAAGCTTCCGCACGTCTTGTCCCTCGAAGAAGTGGATCTCCTCCTCGCGCAACCCGATCGGCGCACGTCGTTGGGGTTGCGGGATCATGCGCTCCTTCATCTCTTTTATGCCTCGGGCATTCGTATTTCCGAAATGGCCGGACTCACTTTGGATCGCGTTGATCTGCAAGCCGGGTGGGTGCGCGTACTCGGCAAGGGGTCCAAGGAGCGGATCGTCCCGATGGGACAGCCGGCGGTAGAGGCGATTCGTCTCTACCTGGACGACGCGCGCCCGAAACTCGTGGCGACGACGATGAGCGATCGACTGTTTATCGGTCGCGGTGGGGTCTCGATCACACGCCAGCGTTTGTGGGAGATCATCAAACTCTACGCACGTAAGAGTGGGGTGCGTCAGAATATTACCCCGCACATGCTGCGGCACTCGTTTGCGACGCATCTTGTGGAGCGTGGCGCCGATCTTCGCAGTATCCAGCTCATGCTTGGCCATGCCGACATCTCGACGACGCAAATCTATACGCACGTGAGTCGCAAACACCTCCACGAACTCCACCGAAAATTTCACCCCCGTTCGTAGAGTAAATATTTGACATTGAAGGAGTTTTTCCCTAACAGGCCTGCATGCAAAGTCGGCTGGTTGAGCTTTTGATCTTTTATCCCGTCTTTCTCTTCTCCCTTTCGGTCCACGAAGCCGCCCATGGTTGGACGGCCGACAGATTTGGGGATTCCACCGCAAAGCTTTTGGGACGCGTGACCCTCAATCCCTTGCCGCACATGGATATGATCGGGACACTACTGCTTCCCATCGTCGGTATTTTGACGGGGGCCCCGATCTTCGGTTGGGGAAAGCCCGTTCCCGTAGACACGCGGTATTTCAAGCATCCACGACGTGACAATCTCTGGGTCGCCATCATGGGTCCGATTTCGAATATCACGCTCGCCATTATTTTTGCTGGTGCCAGTTGGGGACTCGTCTCCTTGATTCCTCATCTTGCTCCGGAAAATTTTTCGCAGGAGAGTTTTTCCTTCTCCTCGATCCGATCGCTGTTTGAGATTTTCCAAATGGGTGTCATCTTGAACCTCATGCTCGCCTTTTTTAACATGTTGCCATTGCCGCCACTCGATGGGGGATCGGTCCTGCGAGGCATTCTTCCGTGGCGGATGGTCGATAGTTTCGACAATTTTTCTCGTTACAGTTTTTTTCTCCTCCTTTTCCTGTTCATGACGGGCCTTTTGCGGTATGTTGCCGTTCCAGTTTTTGCATTGGCGGCTGTGTTATTACCTGGTTGAGGTTTTCATGGCAAAGAAGCGAATTTTAAGCGGAAATAGACCTACCGGAAAGCTTCATTGGGGGAACTACTTTGGCGCCCTGAAGCAGTGGGTCGAACTCCAAGACAGCTATGAGTGTTTCTTTTTTATCGCAGATTGGCATGCCCTGACGACCGATTACGATCATCCAGAAAAAATAAAACCCTCCGTGATGGAAGTCCTCAAAGACTGGATGGCCGTCGGGATTGATCCCAAAAAGTCAGTCCTCTTTCTCCAGTCGTGGGTCAAGGAACATGCTGAGCTTCACTTGCTGCTTTCGATGATGACGCCGCTCGGTTGGCTCGAACGTGTTCCGTCGTTCAAAGACATGCAACAAGAGCTTCGGGATCGCGATCTCAACATGTATGGATTCTTGGGTTATCCGCTCCTACAGAGTGCCGACATCATCCTCTATCAGGCTGACTCCGTTCCCGTTGGCGAAGATCAGGTCGCCCACATCGAGCTCACTCGCGAGATCGTTCGCCGTTTTCACCATATCACAAAAACGGAGAAGGTTTTTGTCGAGCCGAAGCCGTTACTCACGAAAACGCCGCGTATTCCTGGGACGGATGGCCGCAAGATGTCCAAAAGTTTTGGCAATGCAATTTACATCGCTGACGATGATGCGACGGTTCGTCAAAAAATGATGGCGACGATCACCGATCCCGCTCGCAAGCGTCGCGAGGACCCCGGCAATCCCGATGTGTGCAACATTTTTTCGTACCACAAGCTGACCTCGCCCAAGAAGGATGTGGACATGGTCGATCGGGAGTGTCGTCGGGCCGGCATCGGCTGCGTTGAGTGTAAAAAACTCTGCATTGAAAATGCGCTCCAATTCTGGCAACCCCTACGGGAGCGGCGCGAGACCTGGGATGGGAAGGAACAAGAGCTCCTGGGAATGATGCGCGAGGGGTCGGTCAAGGCGCAAACAGTTGCCGCAAAGACGATGGAACGAGTGCGAGAGGTTATGGGGCTCAACTATGGAACAGCACGGTAACGAATACCGCGTAAATCTGGAGGTTTTCGAGGGGCCACTCGACCTTTTGCTCTACCTCATTCGTAAAAATGACCTCGACGTCTACGATATTCCGATCACGTTTATCCTTGAAGAGTACATGCGCTACCTCGATACGTTGAAAGAGCTCGACATCGATGTCGCTGGTGAGTTTTTGCTGATGGCAGCGGATCTCATGCACATCAAGTCGCGTCTCCTCTTGCCGCAGGATGAAGTCGCGAGTGCAGAGGAAGAAGAGGGCGACCCGCGAGCGGAGCTCGTGCGTCGTCTCCTGGAATACCAGCGCTATCGTGAAGCGGCGGCTGAACTCAATCGTCGGACGATCTTGGGTCGTGATGTCTTTGTCCCGCTTGCCCCTGAACGCCTGCCGGAGCGGACCGATGGTCCGATTGAGGGAACGGTCTATGATTTGATCGAGGCCTTTGGGAGGGTATTGGCTCGTATCCCCGCGGATCGTTTTCATGCCGTGGCGGTCGATCGGGTCAGTGTCAATGATCGCATCTTGGCCCTCGTCGATCGCATCCCCAAGGGGGCGACGATCCGCATCGATGATCTCCTTGTGGAGCCCATCACGCGGTACGAAGTCGTCATTACATTTCTCGCGCTCTTGGAGATGTGTCGTTTGAAGATGGTGTCGCTCTATCAAGTGGAGCGTTGTGGTGAGATGTATATCACCGGTTGCCTCGACCATGTCGAAGGCGCCGATGTCTTGAAGTATGTCAAAGCCGATGGTGTGGGGGTCACCACGGTCGAGGAGGGGACCCATGGAACAACGTGAACTGAAACCGATTTTGGAGGCAATGATTTTTGTCTCCGAAGAGCCGATCGATGAGGGTCGGTTAGCCCAAGCGCTCGAGACCGAGGGCGTGACTCGTGCTGAGGTCGCCGCGTGTCTTGCCGAGCTCGAGGCCGCCTGGAATGAGAACCCTGAACGGGGACTCCAACTTGTGGCCGTGGCGGGGGGCTATCAATTCCGCACCAAGGCTACGTGGGCCTCATGGGTGCAAAGGCTCAATGTGCCGAAGGCGCTTCGCCTTTCGCAGCCGTCACTCGAGACCGTCGCCATCGTTGCCTATCAACAACCATGTACACGTGCTGAGATCGAAGCCGTGCGTGGTGTTGATTGTGGTGGTGTGCTGAAGACGCTCTTTGAACGTTGTCTTGTTCGTGTCGTCGGTCGTCGTGACGAAGCGGGGCAGCCGCTCCTCTACGGGACAACACCTTTATTCCTCGAAGTGTTTCATTTGAATGATCTCAAAGAACTTCCGCCACTCAAAGATATTCAAGAACTCATGCGTCAACAGCGCGTGATGACCGAAGAAGCACCAGCCGCGACGCTTGCGATCGGTGGCGGTGGGGACGATGAAGAAGACGATGAACCGACCGACGTTCTCGAAGAAGATACCGAGGTCATTCCCGAAGAGGATGAAGATAATGTTGATGAAGAGGCGCTCTCGGCCCTCGATCGAAAAATGAACGAGGTGCGTCATCTGGAACATGAGCTCTTGAGCGGAACACTTGCCGGAGCGAGGAGAGAAGGGGATGCGCAATCACCAGTGGCGTCCGAAGGGGCCAGCGAGGAAGCCGGTACCCCGGGCAGCGCGACGAGTAACACTCCCATCGACCGTGAGGCTCCAGCGGCTGATCGCCGCGTGCACTGAGCTCTCACGTCGTGCCGCGGAGGACGTGATCACCGCTGGCCGTGTCAGGGTGAACGGTCAGGTCGTCACGAAACTGGGGACGACCGTGCGACCGGGTCTCGATCGCGTAGCACTCGATGATCGACTTCTCGTTCTTCCGCATGAACATTTTTACCTTCTCCTTCACAAGCCCCCGAACTTTATCGTTACCAAAAAAGATCCGCAGGGTCGCCCCACGATTTGGTCGCTGCTGAAACCCTGGGCGCAGAAACTCGACGCCGCCGGACGACTCGACTTTGACGCCGAAGGGTTGATTCTCCTTTCTGATGACGGCGATTTCCTGCAGAAGATTTCACATCCGAAACATGAATTGTGGAAGATCTATCACGTGAAGGTGCGGCGGAAGCCTTCTGCGGAGGCCCTGCAGGCGTTGGCGAAGGGAGTGCAGCTCGATGATGGGACGACGACGCTTCCGGCGCAGGTCAAGAAGCTGCGCGAAACGGACGCACACACGTGGATTGAGATCGGCATTCGCGAAGGGAAAAATCATCAGGTGAAACGGATGTGCGAAGCGGTCGGTCACGATTGCATCCGTCTTCGGCGCGTTGCGATCGGCTCGCTCAAACTCGGCGGCCTGAAGCCCGGCCTCTGGCGCTACCTGCGCCCCGACGAACTCACTCGTCTTCTGCAAGAGGTGGGGTAATTAAAGAACCTCTTCAAGCTCTTGGGGAAGGGTCACGAGATAATCGGGTTGGGCGGCGGTGATGCTGTCCGCTGTTCCGAATCCGTAGAGGACGCCGCACGTTTTGACTCCAGCGCGTTTTCCGGCGGTGATGTCAATATCGGTATCGCCAACCATGATGGTTTTCGCGGGAAGCGCCGGTAAGAGTTCCATCGCTTTGAAGATGGGATCGGGGTCGGGTTTTTGACGTGCACAGGCCTCCGGTCCCAAGACGGCACCAAAAAGATGTCGGATCCCGAGGCCTTCGAGGATCATATCAGCATGGGCTTGAGGTTTGTTCGTGACGACGGCGAGCTTTCGCTTTGCGAGCGATCGAAGGACGTGATCGATGCCGTCATAGAGTCGTGTGTGGTCCAGCATGTGGGCTGAATAGTGGTGCAGAACAAGCTCACAAGCACGATCGAAGAGGTCTTGGTGCTTTGGTCCCAAGATTGCTTGGACAAGGGGTTTCACACCGGGCCCCACATTTTGGTCAATGAGTTTTTCCGGAACAGCGGGGAGATGAAGATCGCGCAGCGTACGTTTCACCGCGGTCACGACATCCTGCCGCGAATCAATCAGCGTTCCATCAAGGTCAAAAATGATAAGGTCAAAACGAGGGGTCATCAGGCAGGTTTTTTGAGGGAGAGGACGGGAAAGGCGGCGTACTTTTGTAAAATCAGCGGGATTTTGCGTAAGTTAAGAAGAATGTTTTCAGTTCGACGCCGACCGTAACGTCGAGCGGCCTCTTCGCTCCGCTTCTGATACGTCGCCATCGTGTAATCCCAGGTCGGCATCGTCTGGGGAAGAATATCCGTTGAACGCTCCACAATGAATCCCGCCTGCAGAAAGAGGCTTGCCCAGTCCGTGATCAATTCCTTTCCCTCATGATAGAGAAGGGTCCGGAGAGCATTTTCTTCCTCAAGTGTTGGAGATGATGTGAAGACCAAATCGGAAAAACCAATACTCCCTCCCGGTTTCACGATGCGAAATAATTCCTGCACCAACGTTTGCTTATCTTTCGATTGAACGCAGATATCTCCTCCGACTTCGACACACAGAACGGCGTCGAAGGATGCATCCTGAAACTCAAGTTCAAGGGCGTTCCCTCGCTGAAGGTCGATGCGATTCGAGAGCCCCCGTTGTTCGATGAGCACGCGCCCCTGTCGAACCTGCTCCTGACTGATATTGACGCCGGTGACGTGGGCGCCGTATCGGCTGGCAAGACGGATCGCCGGAGTCCCGATCCCGCATCCCACATCGAGAACCTTGGTGGCCTTTTCCAGCTGCGCCATCTCCAGCACCAAATCGGTGTGGGCTTCCAAACCCTGTTCAAGGGTGTTGGCCTCGCCAGCAAAGTAGCCGAAATGAAAACTCTCTCCGTAGAAGAGTCGGGCATCATCGGTAATCAGATCAAAATAGGATCCGACCCCGCCAATGGTTCTTCGCCCCAAGACGAACGGCGCAAAGGCCATCCTCGCAGCGGCAAAAATCTTGCGAACAACTCCCGTCAACCCGGATGTGTGGAAGGTTTCGGTGAAGAATCCTTGAGTTACCAATGCCACGCGACGTTGCCCATCAGCGAAAACGGAAAGAGGGCGGTGCCGTTATTGGCGCCACTCGTGGAATCGATCAATCCAATAGAGCGATAAACACCGGCGAAACCAAGTGAGAGATTTTCCGTGAGGTAGTAATCTGTTCCGATGCCCACATTGGCCCCAACACCGACCGCGACGGTGCCGTTATTCACGGAACCCTCTGAGACGGCATAGACGCCCAGGCCAATGAGGGCGTATGGATCCCATCGAGAGGGTGATGACAAAACGAAAAATTTAAGATCGAACGTGGGGATTCCCAAAAATTCGATACCGTTATCGCCATTGGAAATGCCCGTCCCATCTTCGGTCGTGACGAGGACGCCAAATTGGGTCGAGATCTGCGGTGTCCAGCGGTAGTCGAAGTAGAGGATGCCCCCAACGCCGGGGTCGAGTTCAGGTCGGGCATCGACGATATACACGTTGCCGACGGGCCCCAGTCCAACAGAGAAATTTCCGACGGCATGGGCTGAGGAAGTCATCAGTGTTGAGAAGGTGAAGAGCGCGACCGCAATTTTTTTCATAACCCCTCCTAACCTCCCCTTATCTTAAGTGGAGGGATTTATGAATTATCCTCCCCCTTAATTATAAGGGGGAGTTAGAGGGGGTTACTC
>JACQMA010000063.1 GCA_016203825.1 Deltaproteobacteria bacterium
ACTCTAGCACAGGCAGGCCTTTTCGGGCGGCGATTTCCTTATCGAAAGGCGAGAGATAGCCCCAGGCGGCAAGATGAGCCCCGAAGCCTCTGTCCAATGCAGGCAAGAGGTGGGCAACGTAGTCATCGAGGAAGAGTACCTGCGCAGGGTCTAAGTCTCCGCAGTGCTCCAATAGGAGCTCCCATTTCTCCTTGGCTCCTGCCCGAGGGAATAGGATCTCGTCCTTCACGGGGATTCTCGCGAGTTCACGCAAAAGCCTGAGAATAGATTCCTCGTTTCGAGTCGACAGCACCCGCGCTTGTCCCCGCTCCATAGCCGAGCGAAAAAACTCGAGCGGACCTTTATGCATGCCGAAAGAGTTCAGCCACTCGGTCGGATTTTTTGAAAGTTCCTTCCGTTCGGCGAAATAAGCCTCGGTGAAGGATTCCCAGATTCCCCTCTCCCGCTCGGCGATCAGAAGGAAATCCTCCGTGCGCTGAGGCACGCGATTCTCCAGGAGCAGCTTCAAAAGCAAGGCAAACTGCCATGGTGGACCCACGTGGTAGCGCGATTTCAGAAACGCGTATTCCAGCCCGCGAAAATCCGCGGAGGAAAACTTATCTTTCCAGTCGGGACCGGACGCCGCGCGCGCCGCGAGCACGAAGCATTCACGGGCGGAGTCGAAGAGCACGCCATCAAAATCGAAAACGAATTGGGAAAAACGCTCAGGCGCGAAGGCGGCCATAGAGATCGATGCCGTCAGCGACGCGCGAGGAATAGCCCCACTCGTTGTCGTACCAGAGCACCATCTTGATGTGGTGGCCGGCATTCACCATGAGCCAACGGGAGTCGAAGATCACCGAGTGAGAGTCCTTCATATAGTCGAGGGAGATCAGGGGCTCGCCCGTCACGCGCAGCACGTTCGGCATCTGCGCTTGGGCACCCTCGACGAGCTTCAGCACGTCCTTGTCGCTCACGGGTTTTTTCACGGTGATCACCATGTCCGCCGTAGAAACAATCGAGGTCGGCACGCGATACGACATACATTGAAGCTTACCCTGGATATGCGGGAGAGCCCGCTCACAAGCGCTTACCACGGTGGTCGGCTTGGGGATCAAGGTGCCGATCGAGGAACGTCCTAGCGCAAAATGCGAGTGCGTCGCACCCGGATAGGATTGAGAGCGTGAAGGGCCATCCATCAGGTTCTGGTACGAAAGCCAGGGGTGAAGGGTGGTGATATAGCCATGGTCGATGCCATAAGCCTCGTCAAGGAGCTTGAGGATCGGAGCGCAGGCATTAGTGTCGCAGATGCTCATGGCCACGAGCTTGTGGCGCGCGGGATCGTAATCCTTATCGCTCACGCCGAAGAGAAGCGTCGTGTCCGCGTCCGGGCAGGCATTGGTCACGAATACGGGGAATTTGGTGCTTCTCACCATTTCCTTCGCCAGGCGCTCGTTTTCTTTTACGCCAGTGGCCTCCACCACTACGTCCACGCCCTTGTCCGCCCATGCCACGGTGCTGATCTTCGATTCGTGAGAGACGGAGATCGCCTTTCCGCCCACGAGGAGAGTGCTGCTTTCCGCCCGCACTTCCGGAGCTAAACGGCCGTAGATGCTGTCGTAATTCAGGAGATATGCGAGGTTATTGGTATCCGGGTTGATGTCATTGATGTGAACGATTTCATGTCCGCCGCGCTCCAAAAGCACGCGCGCGACCGCCCTACCGATCCTACCGAAGCCGTTAATACCAATACGCATAGCAGCTTCATACTACGAAACGCTTCCAAAACATAGACTTAGGGTTGCCACTCCCGGCTCGGGGGAATATGAATGAGGCATGAGCATTTTGCGAGCGGC
>JACQMA010000011.1 GCA_016203825.1 Deltaproteobacteria bacterium
GGCGAGAGCCATTTCGATCACCTTGGAGTCGGTGGAATCGATCATGAGAGGAACTTTGACCTGGCGGATGACAGCTTCGAGAAAGCGTTTCATGTCGTCGAGTTCATCTCGATCTGGGTTGGCTAAGCAAACGTCCACGATATGGGCGCCATTCTTTACCTGGGCGCGGGCCACTTCGGAGGCGGCTCCCCAATCACCCTTGACCACCAATTCCTTGAACTTCTTGCTACCAATGACGTTGGTTCTTTCGCCCACCAGCAGCGGGCGTTTGTCGTCGGTCACTTCCAACTTCTCAATGCCGGAGAGAATGGATATGGACGGTTTTTCGATCCGGTGGGGTTTGATCATGTTCACCATTCGCGCCAAGGCACGAATGTGTGGCGGAGTTGTGCCGCAACATCCACCGATGAGGTTGAGCCACCCCTCTTTGCCGAAGTTGCCGATGGTGGCCGCCATGGATTCCGGGGTTTCAAGGTAACGGCCGTATTCGTCCGGCAAACCCGCGTTGGGGACGCAAGCGACTCGTTGACCGGATTCGAGGGCCAAGGTCCGTATGTGGTCAGTCATGAACTGAGCTCCTGTGGCGCAGTTCAATCCCAAGTACAAGAGGTCCCGGTGTTGAAGACTTGCTGCAAGGGCGTCGGCGGTTTGGCCGGCGAGCATAGTGCCCATGGGCTCGATGGTACCGCTGACGGCAACAGGGATTGGATCGCTGACTTCCGAGAGTAGTTTGTCAATTCCAATGAGTCCTGCTTTGACATTTCGGGTGTCTTGGCAGGTCTCCAGAAGGAAGTAGTCAACTCCTCCTTCGTAGAGGGATTTGGCTTGGGCGTAAAAATTTTCAATGAGTTCTTCAAAGGTAGTCCCGCCGGTCACTGAAAGAGCTTTGGTGGTGGGGCCCATGGAGCCCGCGACGAAGCGTGGTTTATTCGGAGAGGCATGTTTGTCAGCCAGCTCCCGCAAAATGCGGGCACCTTGGAAATTAATATCGTGGGCTTTGTGGGAAAGGTCGTATTCGGCCAACACCAAGGGGGTTCCGCCAAAGGTGTTGGTTTCAAGAATGTCGGCGCCGGCGTCGAGATATTCCCAACCGATGTCGGAAATAACCCGTGGATTGACCAAATTGAGATGCTCGTTGCAACCCTCGTATTGATGGCCCCCAAAGTCGTTTGCCGAGAGGCTTCTGAGTTGGATGGCTGTCCCCATGGCGCCGTCCAATACAAGCACCCGCTCTTCGAGACATTTTTTCAAAAGAGCTACACGTTCTTTACGAGTCATCGGGTCATCGCATCTGTACTTAATTTCCAGGGATCTGTCGAACGGATCTGTCGAATTCGCCTAAGCGCATTATTTGCGGAAGTTGGGGTAGATCCGCGCCGGTAGATTCCGCACCTCGCCCTGGGCGATATCCTTTTGTACGGGTGAATTCTTCGCCCAGACCATGCAGCTGTCTTCCAAAAACTTGGCCATTCCCTGCACAGTGGGGATAAGGGTGTTCTTTGTGAGTTGTTTTTCTTCATCGGGGAAGAACATGGCAAAAGCCATTCCCTGTCGCAGGGCCGGGGCTAAATTCACCAGCAAAGTTACAATGTGAGAGCAGCTGTTCACCGAACCGTAGGTTTCATAGACGAAACGGGTGAAACCTTTGCCGGCGGATTTTCCGACCAGCCTTTCAGGGCCGACCTTGTAAGTGGAGCATTCCACATAGGGTGCCTTGGGACTGGAGAATTCCGCTTGAGTGATAACCATGTCCCTCCGGACACAGAGCCGGATAATCATGCCGTGGATTGGGGCGCTGTCCCCGCGCTGGTCCTGTAATTCCGCGCGTATTTGGATATGGTTTTGATCCAGACGGCAGGTGGTAATTTTTATTTGGCGATGGTGGGCGGGTTCATTCTTCAGAGGAAGGTAGGACGAATAGTCTTTCATATACAAAGTTATACGTGTATGAACTTGGCATGCCAAATTTTTTCGCCATAACCTCCAAGGGCCTTGCTGAAACCCTTGCCTTGGAACTCGAAGAACTTGAAATGAAACGCGTGAACCAGACGGGTGGTGGGGTTTCTTTCGAGGGTTCTTGGGAAGATGCTTACCGCGCCAATCTGAGACTTCGGACGGCCACACGGGTGATTTTAAGTATTTTGGACTTTCCAGCCTATGAGCCTGATCAAATCTATCACAATATTCTCAAACATGACTTCACCAAGTATGTCGCGTCGAAAGCGACGCTGGCCGTGGAGTCAGGAGTGAAGGAGA
>JACQMA010000037.1 GCA_016203825.1 Deltaproteobacteria bacterium
ATACGGAAGAGGCCATCAAGCATGTGGCGAGCCGGATTCAAGAGGTGCAAGATTTCCTGGGCTGCCAGATGCTCCTCGAAAATGTTTCGAGTTATATGGAATACACGCATTCGCATATGCCGGAGTGGGAATTTTTGAAGGCGATTGTCGAAGAAGCGGACTGCAAGACACTCCTCGATGTGAATAATATTTATGTCAGCTCCGTGAATCACTCGTTTGATCCCCTGGAATATATCAACGCGATTCCTGTGAATCGCGTTGCGCAATTTCACCTTGCGGGCTACACGGAACATCCGACGCATCTTCTCGACACGCATGATCACCCGATCACGTCCGAGGTGTGGAAACTCTACACCAAGGCACTCGAGCGTTTTGGCTCGATCTCGACGCTGATCGAATGGGATGATCACATTCCACCGTTCGAAACGCTCCAACAGGCTGCAGCAAGAGCGAAAAAACTGTATCACGTTTATGATGAATCTCGCCGAAACACAGAAACTCGTCTGGAAGCTCATCACGGCGCCTGAAGGTGTGGTGAAGGCGCTTGAGGAGAACCCGATGACTCGATTGCCGATCAAGGGCGATCACCGGCTCTCGGCTGCCCAGCGTCTCGATATTTATGCCAACATGTACTTCTACCGCATTCGGGATGCGCTCAAAGATGATTTTCCCAGAGTCCTCACCCTCATCGGTGAAACGCATTTTCACAATCTGATCACCGACTATCTTCTGGCCCACCCTTCGGAGCACTGGTCGCTGCGATACGTGGGGAAAGACCTTCCTCGTTTTGTGACAACCCATTCCTTACGAGAACGCTGGCCCATGATCGTCGACCTTGCCTGTTTTGAGTGGGAGTTGATAGAGGCCTTTGATGCTGCCGACACGACACCCCTGACTCGTGAGGATGTAGCAGGGATCGATCCCTCTCGATGGAGTGAGCTCGTTTTTCGACCGGCACCTTCCTTTCGCATGTGCACGTTTGATGTTCGTGTCGATCTTCCCTCGTATGACCCCCAGCCGGTCACCATCGTCTTTTGGCGCAAAGGGCTTGAAGTGGTGTATCGTCCTGTGGAGCCGATTGAAAAAGACCTTTTGACTCGCATGAGGGAAGGGGCAACGTTTGGGGAACTCTGCGAGATCGCAGGAGAAAAGCTCGCTTCCTTTTTTCAGACGTGGATTGAAAGTGCACTCCTTGACAGAGGAGCGTAGAATCCACTATGCCGTCGCCACAACAAGGAGGCTGGATGCAGACCCTTTTGGAGCTGACCCCCAACGCGGTTCAAAAGATCAAGGAGTACAACCGGTCCATCGATGGAGCTGCGGGAAAACACTTTCGCCTCTCTGTTCGCGCGGGCGGCTGTTCGGGGTATTCCTACGATTTTTCGTTTGATGACAAACGCCCCACCGACATTGAAATTCCGGTGGACGACCTCATCGTTTTGACAGATGCGATGAGCTTGAAGCTCGTGCGTGGCTGCACACTCGATTACGTTGACAGCCTGCGCGGTGCGGGGTTCACGGTGAAGAATCCAAACGCCAAGGCCAGCTGCGGCTGCGGAACGTCGTTTTCGGCGTAACGCATCATCTCATGTGATCTTCATTCTCGATAACTTCGATTCCTTTACGTACAACATCTCTCAGGCGATTCAAAAACTGAGGTGCCAAGTGGTGGTGAGGCGCGCACATGAAACTTCCTGCGCTGACATTGAATCGCTTCGTCCAACGCATGTGATTCTCTCGCCGGGTCCTGGCAAACCCCGCGATCATCCATTCATATTTGATGTTCTTCGTCAGTTTGCATCGCGTCTTCCCGTTCTCGGTGTCTGTCTTGGCATGCAGGCCATGAATGAGTGGTGCGGTGGAAGTATCCAAAAAGATGCCCAACCGATTCACGGCAAGACGAGCGCTATTTTTCACAATGGTGCTATTCCCTTTCGCGATCTCCCGTCACCCTTTGTCGCCGCACGCTATCATTCGCTGGTGATCGATCGCCTTGCCGACGATCTTGAGGTGACGGCATGGACCGTAGGGGCGATTAGCGAAACGCCCCACCCCA
>JACQMA010000038.1 GCA_016203825.1 Deltaproteobacteria bacterium
CGAGGCGAAGAGGCCGATCGCCAAATACGCACCCCCCAAGAAGAGAAGCCCCACATAGCCGCCGATGACCGGACCCCAATCGAGCGGACCCAGCAGGGAAACGGTCAGCGCTGTTGGGAGGGTGAGCGCCAGGGCAACGGCGATGAGCAATTGACCCGCGAGAAATTTCCCCACAGCAATATCGCGATGGCGAAGGGGGAGCGTAAAAAGAATTTCGAGGGTTCCGAGTTTACGTTCCTCGGCCCACTTGCCCATCGCCACAGCGGGGACGAAAAAGAGAAAAATCCAAGGCGTGATACTCAACAAACCACGAACGTCGGCTTGCCCGATGATAAAAAACCCACGAAAGAAAAACCAATTGGTCACCGCAAGGTAAACAGTGAGATAAACATACGCGATCGGCGACGTAAAATAAGCCGTGAATTCTCGTTTCGCGATAGTCCAGATCGTTTTCATTGGGTCAACTCCCGAAAGACATCTTCGAGGCTTGCCGTCTCTCGTCTCAGTTCTGAAAGCGTAACTCCTGCCGCTCCGTCAAGCTTGTGAATCGCTGCTTCGAGACAGTCTTTTTCGCCGTGCATCGAAACGGTATAAAGACCGTTTGTCGATCCACCCTGCAGGAGTTCATCGATACTGCCTTGCGCCACGAGTTTTCCCCGACTGATAATGAGTGCTCGCGTACAGGTTGCTTCAACTTCTTGCAGGATATGCGTCGAGAGGATAATCGTTCGCTCCCTGCCAAGATCTCGAATCAATTTTCGAATCTCGACAATCTGATTGGGGTCGAGACCGGACGTTGGTTCATCGAGGATCAAGATGGGGGGATCGTGAATCAAGGCCTGAGCGAGTCCCACACGCTGACGGTACCCTTTCGACAGTTGACCGATCGGGCGACCAACGACACCTCCCAGGCCAGCAATCTCAATCACGTCACGAAGGCGGCGTGTTGTTTTTTCTCTTGGAAGATTTCGGAGGGTGGCCATGTAGGAAAGGTACGCGGTCACTTCAAGATCGCTATACAGC
>JACQMA010000042.1 GCA_016203825.1 Deltaproteobacteria bacterium
GTACAATAGATGCGGTGGAAAAAAAGAGGAGGGTTTTGGCAATGACGACATGGATCCGTGCTCTGGCATCACTCCTGGGAGTCACCCTGAGCGTCTTCGTTGTTTACTGTGGCGGAGGGCAAGTCTCGAGTGAAGCCGTTGATTCTACCGATGGGAGCGGAGTGACAACAGAAAGCGAAACCCCCGCTTCGGAGGCGACGGGAACGAGTACCGCTGAAGATGTTTTTGGGGCCATTACGGTTGTCATGAATGAAGAAAATCAAGCCTCGATTTCGGTGAAATCCCTTGAAGTGGTGAATGTGGACCGAGACCCGGAAAAGGATGTCAGTGCGACATCGGGAGGCACTTCTTGTGCAGAAGGTGATATTCCCACGGTTTTTGGGAGTTCTTATCTGTTGTCAGGAAGCAGCGGTGGAACCTGTTCTTCTGCCGTCGAAAATGGAGGAGGAGGACTCTTTTCGCTCGTGATTGACTGTGACAACTACGATCCCGGAAACGGTTGTGTCTATAATGGTGTACTTGGAGGAGATGCTGACGCTAGTGCTGGGTCGATCTCTTTTGGATCCGAAGGTCTCACGGCAACGTGTGGAGAAGAGGTGTACACATATGCCATCAATGTGACAGCGAGTGGTGGAGCATTTCCTCTGACGCTTGAAGGGTGTATCGCACTCGACGACGCGATCTTTACGGTTTCCGGGGAGCTCGACGTGGAAACTTCTGATGACGATAGCCAAACACAAGTTCAGTCAAGTGGAACGTGCGGTGATAATATATGCAGTCCTCTTGAAACGGTTGGAAGCTGCGCCTCAGATTGTACATTTTCAGGTGTAGATTTTAGCGGGAGCTATCTCCTTGCTTCTGCGTGCACCGCAGAAACGAGGACGGATAATTATACCGGGAGCAGCAATGGGCCGTACAGTTCACTTACGTCAACGTTTGCCTTCACGTTCAGTAATGCAAGCTTGTGCGAAGCAACGTCTGATGGTTCCATATGTACAAGCTGCACATGGACCGGCGGCAATCCAGGTGAAACGACCATTCTTACGGCAGTGTGTGGTGGCTGTACGATGACACTTACGGAGCAATGACGTTTACACTCCCACCGGATGCCAGGCGGTTTTGGTTTCCGTCAATTCACTGATCCAATACGGACTCTGAGCGCGGCTGTCATCGAGCCATGATTCGCCGTGAGGATCGCGGCGGATGATAACGCGTTTGACGTTCAAGGCCCCCGCTTCTTGAAGGGCCTTGATCGTGGCTTCATCGCGTCCTGAATAATCAATGGCATTGACGTCCATATGGCGCGCGAGTGGTTCAGTGAGTTCCGCTTTGAAACCGGTAATGATGTTGACCACGCCACTTGGTACATCGGAAGCCGCGAGCACTTCAGCAAACGTGATCGAGCTCAGGGGTGCCGATTCTGACGCGATGACGACACAGGTATTCCCGCTCGCCATCGCCGGTGCGATCTTTGAGATGAGTCCCAGGAGTGATTTTTCTTCAGGGGCGACGATACCCACGACACCGGTTGAATCGGGGTAGGAAAAATTCCAGTACGGTGACGCCACCGGATTCACGGTGGAGAACAACTGCATGTATTTATCGGCCCAACCGGCGTACCAGATAAGGCGATCAACGCTTTTGGCAACTTCCGTGGTTGCGGCGGCGCGCCCACTCCTTGTGACCGCGCAGATTTCATCGACGAAGACAGAACGCCGTTCCTCAAGGATCTCCGCGATGCGGTACAAGATTTGCCCGCGGTTATAGGCGGAGCGATCAGCCCATGGTTTCCAGGCCTCACGCGCCGAGCGAACGGCATCGCGAATATCTTTGCGCGAACCGCGAGCGGCGTTCGCAATAAGTTTTCCTTTGGGACCTTTGATCTGATAGTAGCGTGCCGACTCTGATCGCGGAAATTTTCCACCGATAAAGAGTTTATACGTTTTGAGCACTGGAATTCGTGTCGCCATGGAAGTCTCCTTAGTACAATTCGACATACGACGCTAAGCCGTGAACACCACCTTCGCGTCCAAAACCACTTTCTTTGTAGCCGCCAAACGGTGACGACGGATCAAACTGATTGTACGTGTTTGCCCAGATGACCCCTGCGCGCATACGATTGGCGATCTTGAAAATTTTTGATCCCTTATCCGTCCAGACCCCAGCTGCAAGTCCATAGGGCGAGTTGTTCGCACGCTCAAGCGCCTCCTCGGGTGTGCGGAAGGTGAGTACCGAGAGAACGGGTCCAAAAATTTCTTCTTGGGCAATGCGATGCGATTGAGCAACTTTTGTAAAAAACGTCGGCCGAAACCAATACCCCTTTTTCGGGAGGGCGCACTCGATCTGGTGTTTGGTCGCTCCTTCGCGGACACCGGCATCAACGAGTTCACAAATCTTGTTGAGCTGCATCTTCGAATTGATCGCGCCGACGTCCGTATTTTTATCAAGCGGATCACCAACGCGAAGGTTTTGCATGCGATCCCAAAGTTTTCGTTCGACGATCTCGGCGATACTTTCTTGGACGAAGAGTCGCGAACCGGCGCAGCAGACGTGTCCTTGATTGAAGTAAATGCCATCGATAATGCCTTCGATCGCCTGATCCATCGGGGCATCTTCAAAAATAATATTGGCCGACTTGCCGCCAAGTTCCAAGGTCAGTCGCTTGTTCGTCCCCGCGATCGCGCGTTGAATCATCTTGCCGACTTCGGTGGAGCCCGTGAAGGCAATCTTGTCGACATTCGGATGGTTGACGATCGCAGCCCCTGCCGTCCCATCACCGGTAACGATATTCACAACACCGGGGGGGAGATCGGCTTCTTGGATAATTTCGGCGAGGTGGAGAGCTGTGAGTGGTGTTGTTTCGGCAGGCTTCAAAACGACGGTATTTCCACTGGCGAGTGCTGGTGCAATTTTCCATGCGGCCATGAGCAGCGGAAAATTCCAGGGAATCACCTGACCGGCGACACCGATGGAGCGAGCTTTCCGACCCGGGAAGGCGTAGTCGAGTTTGTCCGCCCAACCGGCGTAATAGAAAAAGTGGGCCGCAGCGAGCGGAATGTCGCAATCGCGCGATTCGCGGATCGGCTTGCCGCCGTCCATGGATTCGAGCACGGCGAGTTCGCGCGCCTTTTCTTGGATCATGCGCGCGATGCGAAAGACATACTTGGCGCGCTCGGAGCCCGGCATTTTTCTCCACACCTTGTCGTAGGCGCGGCGCGCGGCAGTGACGGCGCGATCGACGTCGGCGGCTTCGGCGTACGCAATCTCAGCAAGCGTTTCTTCCGTTGCGGGATTGATGGTCGGGAATGTTTTTCCTGATTTTCCGGGAACGAAT
Source organism: Deltaproteobacteria bacterium (assembly GCA_016203825.1). Lineage (GTDB taxonomy): Bacteria > UBA10199 > UBA10199 > 2-02-FULL-44-16 > 2-02-FULL-44-16 > JACQMA01. The sequence continues at coordinate 3,335 of JACQMA010000042.1, forward strand.
TTTCCATCGATGAAGAGGTCATAGTGTTTTTTCAGTTTGACGTGGTCCTTCTTCTCCGGTGACGGGGCGTACTGCCATTTTTCACCGAAGTAGAGCTGCCGCGGCTCGACAATTTCCAGATGTCGTGCCGTTGCCGTTTTCCCGTTTCCGTTTCGTTTCATCGTCACTCCCGCATTCATGGGCACGACGCACGTTCCGAGTGAGTGACTCATTCTATAGTCACTCAGGAGGAATGGGCGTTGTGCCTAATCGATTGTAAAGTACTCCGCTGCCTGATAATTTCCCGTCATCTCCTTGGCCAACTGCATCAGCAAATCATTCGTTAACGTCGATGCCCCAAATCGGAAGAGGTCTGGCGTCAACCACGTGTCGCCCACAGTTTCTTTCACGAGGACCAAATACCGCAGGGCGTCCTTTGAGGTTCGAATCCCGCCCGCCGGCTTCATGCCGATCACCTTGCCTGTTTCGTACCAGTAGTCGCGCAGTGCTTCCAGCATGACAAGCGTGATGGGGAGTGTCGCTGCTTCTTTGAGTTTTCCCGTCGAGGTCTTGATGAAGTCGGCGCCCGACTCCATGGCGATCCAGGAGGCCTTGCGGATGTTGTCGAAGGTTTCGAGTTCCGCGGTTTCGAGAATGACTTTAAGATGTGCGGGACCACAGGCCTCTTTGACCTTGGCAATTTCGTCGGCGACTTTTCGGTATTTCCCCGCGAGAAAGGCGCCGCGATCGATGACCATGTCGATTTCATCGGCGCCCATGGTCACGGCGTCGCGAACATCGGCGAGTTTGATATCGAGGGGATACTGACCAGAGGGGAATCCGGTGGCGACTGAGGCGATTTTAATGTTGGTCCCGGCAAGACAGCGTTTGGCCTCACGGATCAAGTTGGGATAGACACACACGGCGGCGACGGACGGGACATCGGCATTTCCGGGCAGCGGGCGGATCGCCTTCTGGCACATCGCCCGGATTTTGCCCGGGGAGTCCTTCCCCTCGAGGGTGGTCAGGTCGATCATGCTGATAATGAGCTTGATGCCCTCCCGCTTGGAACTCGTTTTAATGCTGCGGGTGGAGAGCTTTCGGGCCCGTTCTTCGACGCCAACCTGGTCAACCGTGACGTGCATCATGGCGGGCTCCTCTAGTATGTTTTGTCTTGAGAGGCAACCCCGTTGTTGACACCCCGTTTTTTCAGTGATTTTCTCTGGTTATGACCTCTTTCCATGACTATTTCCCCAACGTTGATGAAGCTGCCACGTGGCTCAAGAAACACGTTTCACTGAAACCAACCCTCGCCGTTGTCCTTTCCGGTGGATTGGATGCCTTTGCGAC
>JACQMA010000046.1 GCA_016203825.1 Deltaproteobacteria bacterium
CTGAAGTTTCAACTACTCCAATCAAGGGGACAGGACCGCTATCGTCAACGATACGAAGCGGCTCAATCGATTTCGCGTCCAGATTCTCTTTTGCCAACACTTGGGGAAAATCCCCGTCAATTTGTTGATATGAATGCTAATGGTAAAAGTGATAGTGGAGATGTAAAAATCGAGATAGAAGCAACATCTCTGAGTGGCTACACCCGCGTGAGACAGCGCATTGTGCGTGAAGAGCCATTTGCTCCATCAGGTCTACAAATAAATGTGTTGAGGATTCGTTGGTGCTCTGATCACCACTGCAATGAAAATGAGATTGCACCAGCGGTAAAGGTGGGGAGTCGATTGGTGCTCGCTACTCATCTTCAGCATTTCAAAGTTGCTGATTTCAATGGGGATGGGTTATTGGACTATGCCTTTGAAACGGTCGATATGGATTCTCATGCAACATCATTGAATGTCTACCTTCAGCAGCAAACCGAAGCGCTCCCTACAGCTTCAACACATGGTGGCTGTGCGGCATCTCCTAGGGCAAGACCATAAAGAAATTGGTTTAGATTTTTCCCATTGCTCACCCTGCTGAGTCGATATAGCTTCACGAGATATGGTTTCGTCATTTTCAGATTTTCTCCGTCCAACCTGTGCCGTCATTGATCTCGCTGCCCTCGCGTCGAATTTTGATCGTCTTCGTTCCTCGCTCCCTGAAGGGTGCGGGATGTTGTGTATGGTCAAGGCCGATGCGTATGGTCACGGGGCCGTTGCCGTTTCGCGGAAACTCGTCTCGCTTGGGACAACGGCACTGGGGGTCGCGACGGTCGAAGAAGGCTGCGAGCTTCGTGATGCCGGTGTCAAAGCGCCGATCCTCGTGATGGGCGGGCTTCTTGGCATGGGGACCGCGGCGATCAAGGTGATGCTCGAGGCCGATCTCACCCCCGTGGTTCACTCGGCCCAAGTCATTGATGCCTTGAATGAAGCCACGCGTACAACGGGAAAGAAAGTTGCGGTTCACCTCAAAATCGATACGGGCATGGGGCGATTGGGGGTGCGCCCCGAGGTTCTTCCCACCGTGATGGATCATCTGAAACGAGCGTCGCACCTTGTCCTTGAAGGGGTCATGACCCATCTCGCCAAAGTTTGGGAAGAAGCATATACCGCGATGCAAGTGGAACACTATCAGGCAGCGACGAGGCTCATTGAAAAAGAACTCGGGCCCATTCCGATTCGTCACGTCGCGAACTCTGTGGCGTCCCTTCAAAATGATCCCGTCAAGCTGGGCGATACCGGAACATGGTGGGCACGCCCTGGTATTGCGTTGTATGGATCAACGGCCGGAGCTCTTTCGGATGTCAAACTTTCACCGGTGATGTCGCTCCACAGTCGCGTGGCCCTCGTGAAGTGGATTCCCATCGGCGCCAAGGTGAGTTACGCGTGTGAGTTCACGGCGCGCCGAAAGACACGCCTCGGCGTTGTCCCCATTGGTTATGCCGACGGCTATCCGTGGAGGCTCACGGGGAAGGCCTACGTGATCGTTCGGGAAAAACTTGTTCCCGTCATCGGTCGTGTCACGATGGACATGATCATGGTCGATCTCACAGATATTGATAGTGCCAGTGTTAGCGATGAAGTCATCCTCATGGGTCAACAGGGAAACCTTGCAATCACCGTTGATCAGGTGTCCGAGTGGGCAGGGACAATTCCCTACGAGGTCATGTGTGGTGTTTCCAAACGAATCCCAAGGATCTATAAAGGATAGACATGGAACGTCTCTTGCGTATTGTTGTCCCGGTCACGGGCCCTGTCAGCGAATGGGCCAGTGGGTATGCAGCTGGCCTTGGGTCTTGGTGTGCATTTGTGGGTGAGGCGATCGCCTGGACGTTTCGCCGTCCCTTTCGGTTGCAGATTATATTGCAGCAGATGGAGTTTGTCGGGGTGAAGTCGACCGGTATCGTCGCCCTTACCGCTTTTTTCACCGGCGCCGTTTTTGCGCTGCAGGCCGGGAATATTTATGCCCTCTTTAATGTCGAGATCATGGTCGGCGCCACCGTGGCGCTCTCACTTGCCCGCGAGATGGCCCCGGTCTTTGCCGCCCTCATGGTGACGGCGCGTGCCTGTTCCGCCATGGCCGCGGAGCTCGGTACCATGCGCGTGACGGAGCAGATCGATGCCCTCACCACGATGGCGATTGATCCGATCCAGTATTTGGTCGTTCCGCGTTTGTGGGCGACGACGCTGATGCTCCCGCTCCTCACCATGGTTTTTAACGTTGTTGGCTGCATTGGGGGATATGTTGTCGGTATCTATCTCCTGGGGATTCATGACGGCCCCTATTTGGAGCGCCTCTATTATTACCTCGATGGGGACGATATCATCGGTGGCCTCGTGAAGTCGGCGTTCTTTGGTTTTGCGATTGCGGCCGTCAGTTGTTATCAAGGGTTTTGGTCTCAGGGTGGCGCGGCAGGCGTGGGGCGTGCGACGACTCGTGCCGTGGTCATCTCGGCCGTGACCGTGCTGATCCTCGACTATTTCCTGACAACCTGGATTCTCGAGTTTTTCACATCATGATCGAACTCATCGACCTCCACAAATCTTTCGGTACCCAACGTGTTCTTCGGGGAGTTAACCTCACCATTCCTGATGGGAAAATTACGGTCATTTTGGGGCCTTCGGGAACGGGGAAGACGGTGCTGTTGCGGCACATCATTCGACTCGTGCTTCCTGATCGGGGAACGATCCGAGTCGACGGTGTTGAAATGGGAAAACTGAAATCACAAGAGCTCAATGAATTTCGCAAACGCTTTGGGATGCTCTTTCAACAAGCGGCCTTGTTTGATTCACTCACGGTGGAAGAAAATGTTGCGTTCCCGTTGGTGGAACACTTCAAGGAACGGGACCCCGTACGCGTGGCCGCCACCGTTCGAAAAAAACTTGAGCTCGTGGGACTTGCCGAGGCTATTCACAAGATGCCGTCAGAGCTCTCCGGCGGGATGCGCAAGCGTGTTGGTCTTGCGCGCGCCATTGTGCTCGAGCCCAAGATCATTCTCTACGACGAACCGACAACGGGACTCGATCCGATCACGGCTGCTGCTATTGACAACCTGATCCTCTCCATGCAGAAAACATTTTCCGTGACGTCCGTGATCATCAGTCACGATGTGGTGTCGGCGTTTCGTGTGGCGGACCAGGTGGCGATGTTGCACGATGGATGTATCGTTGAGTGTGGGGCGCCGAAAGATTTCCAACGATCGGATCATCCTGTGGTTCGTGAGTTTCTCAAAGCAGCGCATGTGGTCAATGGGGAGGTTCACCGGTGAAGGGTTTTTCCCTTGAAATGAGAGTGGGCCTCTTTGCTGCCGTGATCCTCGTGGTTCTCGGTTGGGCGACCATTCGGGTGAGTGATAAAACCGCCGTGTGGGGTGGTGGATACGAGCTTTCGTTTGATGTTGAAAATGCCACCGGACTCAAGAAAAAAGCCCCGGTTGAGCTTGCGGGAGTCGCGGTCGGCGTTGTCAAAGATATTGAACTCGTTGATTCCACGAAGGCAAAAGTCCTCATCCTCGTCAATGATCGTGTGAAAATTGCGCCGGACAGTGAAGCGGTTCTTCGCACGCGCGGGTTTTTGGGGGAGACGTATGTCGAACTCCTTCCCGGTTCGTCCACGGCTCCTCCCCTCGAGGAGGGTGGTGAAATTTCCAAGGCCTTTCGCACGGGGGATGTGAATGGCATCGTTGCTCAGTTCAGTGATATCGCCGGTGATATCAAGGCGATCACCGCGAATGCACGTCAACCCACCGAACGTATCGTTGCCAACCTGGATGAGTTCACCGCGGCGATCAAAGAACTGACCGTTCGCAATACCGACAATATCGATGAGATTGCGGCCAATATGGCGGAATTGACGCGCGAACTTCGCGATCTCGTGGCCCAAGGAAAGCAGGATGTCCAAGATGCCGCCGATCAGATCAGCTCGATTACGGGCAAGATCGATCGCGGTGAGGGAACCGTCGGCAAGCTTGTGAACGACGAAGGGACCGTGGAGAAACTCAACGACTCCCTCGATAATCTCAATTCTGCCCTCGGTGGATTTCGGAAACTCGAAACGGAGTTTGGATTTCACACGGAATACCTCACGACATCGGAAGACTTTAAGAATTATATTAACCTCGCGTTACGACCGACGCCCGATAAAGCCGTTCTCTTGGGACTCACGACGGATCCGAATCCAAATCCATCGCACGTCGAGCGAACCACGGATGTCACCGTGGGTGGGACGACCACTCGGGTTACGACGGACACCGCGACGATCGATCGCGGTAAAATTTTGATCTCTGCTCAGCTTGCCAAATCGTTTTATGATTTTACCTTGCGTGGTGGTTTGATTGAATCAAAGGGTGGTGCCGGTGTCGATCTCACCCATGGGCCGTTTGACGTCCGTTTTTCGGCGTTTGATTTTTCAACGCGCTTTGGGGAACGGCCTCACTTGAAACTCCTGGGCGATATCAATCTGACTCAAAACATCTTTCTGGTGGGTGGCGCCGACGATATGTTGAATCCAGTCCAGAAGACCGATTATTTCTTTGGCGCCGGTTTCCGTTTTGTGGATGATGATTTCAAGAAACTCGCCAGCATGTCGAGTGCATCGAGTGTGTTTGGGAAGTAGGGGCACGGCATGCCGTGCCCCTACACGTC
>JACQMA010000047.1 GCA_016203825.1 Deltaproteobacteria bacterium
CGTGTAGACCAAGCGATTGCGCAACTCATCGATGCGAAGGGCGAGGTCCGCAATTCGTCGACTGGGGTCACGCAATCGTTCTCGAAATTGCCTGACCTTCTGCCAACGATCCGTAATCGCGCGCTCAAGCCCAACACCCAAATGACGCTTGCGCTCGGCAATCATCGCCTGCAGTTCGGCCACCACCGGAACGGCGAGCTCAGCGGCACCCGATGGTGTGGGTGCGCGAACATCGGCGACAAAATCGGCAATCGTAAAATCAATCTGATGACCAACGGCAGAAACCACCGGAATGCGCGAGGCAAAGATTGCACGCGCAACCACCTCTTCGTTAAAGGCCCACAGGTCCTCCATCGATCCGCCGCCACGGCCGACGATCAGCACATCGATATCGCTCCGTTCATTCATCGCCGTAACCGCTGCCGCAATCTCATCCGCCGCACCCTGCCCTTGTACACGCACGGGATGAATGAGAATGTTCACATTTGGACAACGGCGACACGCAATCTGCACGATGTCGCGAATGGCCGCGCCCGTCGGAGACGTCACCACACCAATCGTCCGTGGCAAAAAGGGAATCGGTTTTTTATACTTTGGGTCAAAGAGGCCTTCGGCCTGCAATTTTTTCTTCAACTGTTCAAACGCGAGCTGCAAGGCCCCGATGCCCTTCGGCTCGATCTCGTCGATAATCAACGAATAGCTTCCATTTTGCGGATAGACATCAACGCGACCGTGACAGACGACGTCGAGACCATCGGTGAGTTCAAACGGAAGCTTGCGATCGGCAAAACCAAAGATGATTGCACGAATCTGACTCTTCTCATCCTTCAAAGCAAAATAGGCATGGCGACCTGTGCGATTGCGAAAATCCGTAATCTCGCCACTGACCCACACGTCGTGGAAACCCACACCGATCAATTCGCGAATATGTCCCGTGATCTCGGAAACGGTGAGTACCGGAGGGGAGACTGCGACAGCGGCCGTCGCTTCTCGCGCCTCGTGCACGCGTGATTCAAAATTGAAGGCATTTTGGTCCATATCTATCGCACACTCCAGCCCTGCGCACGCGCATCGAGAAAGAGTTTTCGCGCAATGTTGGTGGCGGTAAAACGCCTCGTCGCCATCGCCGTCGGAATCAACGCTCGCAAGATGGCATTCGACGGTTCAGAGGCCACCGAATCGATGATCAGCGTCCTCGAAACCTCCTGACCATCAATCGAGACCGTCACCGGAACAAAAACGCGAAGACCAAAGCTCACGATCAGGTCGTCCGGCTGATACTGGTTCCCCGCCGCATCAGTGCATGTAGACTGCAAGGAAAACGTCGACCAGTGATCATGGACAACTGAAAGCGTCACAAACTCGAGTGTTGCCACGCCAACATCGATGGCATGATACGTGGCCCCTCGCTCCCTGCAAACAACCGGAGCGCCATGCTCATAGCGAGACATAAAATTTCCGTACGATGGATTGAGCAGCGCTTCCTTGGCCTGCGCATCGAGCATGTTGGTCGCAAACATGACTGCCGGCAACGCATCGTCATCGAAGGCGTCGAGCATCACTTCACAAGAAGTATTTGCAGGACACCACGCTGGACCGCGTGGAATATCAAAGGTCTTGACGACGATCCCCAGACGCCTTGCCTCGGCCGCTTCGACGCCATTTCCTCGATAGTGATCACGGAGCGTGTTGTGATCCTCAACTGTTGCCTGCTGTTGGGGATTGAGGGCCGTACACATATTGTTCCGCGTGAGAAAGTTATTTTCCAGGTCCCTGACCAAGGCAGCCCGCTCGATCGGCAATTGGCTATAGGCATCGTCGACACCCTGCATGAGCCAAGGACGCACGCGACGGCGAAGATCCACAAGTTGGTCATCGCTGATCATACAGGTCTTTCCGGTTATGGTCACATCCGCCATGCCCATCGCCTTATCATTATATATGTCAGCATGCCAAGGGAGAGATATCCGACCCAGTCTCCGAGGATTCCGTAGATCGTTCGGCCTTGGAGGAGCGGAACGGAGGAAAGAATCAGAGCTTGTTGGAACGTTGGTGTCTGTTCGACGATCCGACCGGCGGGATCGATGATCGCACTGATCCCCGTGTTCGTCGCTCGCACGAGCGCACGGCGATGTTCAATCGCGCGAAAGGTGGCGAGTGCCAAGTGAATCATCGGTTCGCGCGTATCCCCAAACCAACTGTCGTTCGTGATGTTCACCAAAAGTGCGGGATCATGAAGTGCAATCTTTCTCACAAGCCTCGGCAAAATATCTTCGTAGCAAATCGTCACGCCAAATGAGAGACCGCCGAATTGGATGGGTTCATGAGATGAACCGCGCGTGAATCGACCAATCGTCGGTGCAAGGTCATAGAGTTTTGGAAACCATTCGCCGAACGGAATGAATTCCCCAAACGGAAGCAAGACTTGTTTTCGATAACGGCCCGCAAGTGAACCATCGGGCATCATGAGCACCGCGGTGTTGTAATCGACCGCGGGATCGACGTCGGGAGTTCGCTCGTAGATTCCCGTCAGCAGCGGAACCTTGAGTTGCCCTGCAAGACCTTCGGGGGCATGGTCACTGCCGGCCATCAAGGCAGGATTCGTCACCGCCGTCTCTGGCCACACGAGGAGCTGCACCCCCTGTTGCTCCAACATCTGTGAACCCTGCAGGTGCAATTGGAGCGCGTCTTGAACCTTGTCCCGTTTTTCAAAAATCCCGATATTGGCCTGAACGATGCCGACGTTGAGTTGTGGTGCAGCAATCGCGCGACCTTCGATCGATGAAAGTCGTGCGTATCCGTAAACGAGTGCAATCATCATGAGCATCGTCGCCAGAGCAAGTGGTCGCCATGTGACACATCGCTCAGCAAGCCATCTCTCAAGTGCGACAAACAATGCGGCATTCACGAGGACGAGGAGAAACGAGATCCCGAGGACACCGGTGATGTCGGCCATCTGTACCAGTGGTGTCCACGCATACTGCGAATTCGCAAAGTACGAAGGAAAGAGATGAGGATAAAGAAATTCGACTACGACCCATACTATTGGTGCGAGAATAAACCAACTTGATTTCAGGAGATCGCCACGCCCTTCGGGCTCGCTATGACAGAAAATAAGGAGGATGGCAAACACACCAAAATGTGCCGACTGTGCGGCTGCGAGCAATA
>JACQMA010000059.1 GCA_016203825.1 Deltaproteobacteria bacterium
CGAATCGGCCAGGGTGACGGTGGAGCGCGTCGGGATCATCAACTTGGCAGACATTACTTTTTATGCGGCCGTTGATTTCGCCCATGGGGATCGGCGCTGGGCGATGGATGCCCGGCCGTCCGATGCAATCGCGATTGCACTCCGCACGAAGGCCCCGATTTTCGTTTCGAAAAAGGTCATCGATAAGTCCCGAAAAATTGATCTCTCGAAAGACGTTGCCGATGATGATCAAACCCGAAAACAGAAGTGGGCCGAAATCCTCGAAAACCTCTCGCCGGAAGATTTTGGAAAGTACAAAATGTGATGAAGCAAGTCCTTCGCTGGTTCGTCACCGCTACGTACGCCATTTTTCTCTACCACCTTTCATCAACGCCGTGGCCGGCACCATCATGGATTCCCGAGGGGGTTGATAAACTCGTTCACTTAAGCCTTTACGCGTGTCTTAGCTTTTTCGTTCTTTGGGCCCTTCGTTTGACACCACTTCGTCATCGTCCCGATGTGGTCTGGGTTGCGTGGTGCATGACTTTTTTGTATGGACTCAGTGACGAGATCCACCAGTCGTTTGTCCCCGGTCGCTCGGCCAGTGTCGGCGATTGGATGGCCGATGGTCTGGGGGCCGCGATCGGTATTGGAGTTGGAGTAAAGATTATTTTTTGGCTTCGTGGAGAGAGGGTTTTTCAATGGCGCTCGTAGTCGAACATGCGGGGAAGAAACCAGATATTCTCGCAGCGACGTACATTGCTGGCAATGTGACACTCATCGGCGACATTCACTTCGGCCGAGAGACCGGTGTTTGGTTTGGGGCCGTGCTGCGCGCTGATACGAACAGCATCAGCGTCGGTGAACGATCAAATATTCAAGATCTCTGTGTCCTTCATGTCGACGCCGATCACGCGCTGAACATCGGGACATTCGTCACCGTTGGGCATCGGGTCATCCTTCACGGATGCACGATCGGCGATCGTGTGATCGTCGGGATGGGGGCGATTGTCATGAATGGGGCGGTCGTTGGGAGCGATACGATCATTGCGGCAGGCAGTGTCGTGACAGAGGGAATGAGCATCCCTCCAGGGTCGCTCACCATGGGTGTCCCCGCCAAGGTTAAACGCATGCTTACCGAAGAAGAAAAACACGGGATCGTTCAGAATGCCGAGCATTACGTGAGGTTGGCGCATGCTTATCGCTAACATTCGCCGGACGCTTCAGGAGGAATGCCTCGTCACGAATGGCGATCGCATGATCGTCGGTGTGTCGGGTGGCGTTGACTCGATGGTTCTGCTGCATCTTTTGCATCGCTGCGTGCGAACACTGAAGCTTACGCTGACCGTTGCCCATGTGAATTACCGCAAACGTGGATCTGCCTCGGATGCAGATGAGGCTTTGGTCGTGGCAGCAGCGGAGAGACTTGACTGCGAGGTTGTGGTCGAGCGCCCGCACGTGTCGCTTCGAGGAAATTTTCAGGACAAGGCGCGCGACGTTCGCCGCGATTTTTTCTGTCGACTTGCGCGAAGATGTGGGGCGGCATCGGTCGCGTTGGCACACCATCAAGACGATCAGGTCGAAACGATTCTCCTTCATCTTGTTCGCGGTGCGGGACAGAAGGGACTGACGGGCATGGCGAAGCGGTCGCTGATGGACGGCATCACCTTCATCAGACCGCTCCTCGATCTCTCTCGTGATGAGATTATGAAAGTTGCTCAAGCGAATCGTATTGCCTATCGTGAGGATGCTTCGAATGAGGATGTTCGTTATCGCCGAAATCACATTCGTCATGAACTCATGCCACAGCTTCGCAAGTTGAATCCGCGTGTTGCACGGTCGGTGGCGCAGTTGGGGAAAACAATCGCTGCCGACGAGGAGTTGCTTGCCCGTTTGGCCGAAGTGGGATTGAACGAGATGACCGTCCAGTCGACGACATCGAGTGTCTGGTTCTCACGAGAGGCCTATCTCGAACTTCCGCGTCCCTTGCGGCTTCGTTCGCTCAAGATGGTTTTTGAACAGCTGGCGGGGGGCAAGCGACACCTTCAGGGCGACCACCTTCAACGGATGGACTTTTTGGCCACGCAAACAGGTGGCGAGAAGAAACGATACCCCTTGCCGTCTCCTTGGATTTTCGAGCGAAGCGGTGGGGCCCTGGTGATTCGCCAGGAGACGCATCTTTGATTGCCTTTCAGGATGGGGTAGAGTAATAATGGACACTTATGGCAGCGAAAAAACAGAAAAATAACGAAGAGGGTCGGCGCGTCCACAAGACGATGGCCCTGTGGTTGTTGATCGTCTTGGGGGTCTTGAGCCTCCTTCACTTCCTCAATCAACCGATGGCCACGACGGAGCGAATCAGTTTCTCAGAATTCCTAGAAGCCCTCGATCAAAATCAGGTTGAGTCCGTCACGATTCGCGAAGATGATTATCGCGGGAAATTCAAAACCGGTATTCGCGAAGGTGCAACGTTTGAAACCATTGGCCCCGTCCAGAGTGAAGTCGCGTTGATGCGTCTTGAAAAAAGCGATGCCAAGATTGAATAACAGCGAAAGGCCGAAGCGACTTTTTTACAACAGATGCTGATTTCATGGCTCCCGATGCTCTTGCTCTTTGCTTTTTTCTTCTTTTCCATGCGGCAGATCCAGGTGGGCGGTGGGCGTGCGATGAGTTTTGGTCGCAGCAAGGCGAAACTCATGGCCGATACGCAACGTCGTGTCACCTTTGGGGACGTCGCCGGGGTCGAAGAGGCCAAAGAAGAACTCGAAGAGATCATCTCCTTTTTGCGGGAACCCCGAAAATTTACGAAACTCGGCGGTCGTATCCCGAAGGGTGTGCTCCTGATGGGATCACCGGGGACAGGAAAGACGCTTCTTGCTCGTGCGGTCGCGGGTGAAGCGAAGGTGCCCTTCTTCTCGATCTCGGGATCCGATTTCGTCGAGATGTTTGTGGGAGTGGGGGCATCGCGTGTGCGCGACCTTTTTGAACAGGGAAAGCGCAATGCCCCGTGCATTATTTTTATCGACGAAATCGATGC
>JACQMA010000054.1 GCA_016203825.1 Deltaproteobacteria bacterium
CCTTTATAAGGAGGGGCAAGGGGAGGTAGTTCAGAAAAATCTACCCCACCTGACCTCCCCTTACAAAGGGGAGGAATCCAATTCTTTGTCCTCAAAAAAATATAATGCCCTTGGGAGTTCGCTCTTGTTACCGCGCTACCTCCTCCCCGGTTTCTATTTTACGGGCGACACGAGCATCTTTTCGGCGACGACGGGTTCCGCTGATCCCTTGCGGTGGCATCGTTGGGCGGCGGGAGCGACCTATCGTCTCGATGCGGCGCACCTGGGATATTTTGGTCAATACTCCTATCAGCGCTATCGTCCCATCTTCGGTATGAGTATGAACGACTATGCCGCCGACTTTGGGTCGCTCACATTTGCTCGTGGGGATGGGACTTCCTACAACGTGCACTATTTTGAAGAGAGACGCGGTGTGACGGGGAGTGTCACGGTTCCCGTCAAGCGTCACGCTTTTTCCACCGCCTATTTTTATGAAGATCGCTTTCCTCAAACAAACTTCACGAGTGGTGAAATAGCAGGACTTGCTCTTGCTGGCGTTGATGTCGATCCGGGGATCTTTGCTGGTGCACGCGTGGCCTATGCGTATGCCGATCCGGAACTCTATCCTGCATCCATCAGTTTAGAAAATGGTCGTCGTGTCCGTATGCTCACCTCGATCAGCGATAAAGTTTTGGGGAGCAACGAGGAGAACGAACAAATTATTTTCAGTGGTGATTGGCGAGAGTATGTCCGCCTCGGCGGTCACCACGTCTTGGGCCTCCGCGCGTCAGGGGGGATGACCTGGGGCGATCAGTTGCTCCAGGGAACCTTTGGGATGGGCGGGGCGCTCGGCGAAGGCCTCCTTGCTGGTCCGCCATCGCTTTTTTATTTTCCCCTGCGCGGTCTTCCCGTCTCGGCCCTTTCGCGAACGCGGGCGATGCTTCTTTCGTCGGAATATCGCATCCCGCTTCTCTCGCCGCAGCGTGGGTTAGGGACGACTCCTTTTTACGTGAAGAACATTCATGGATCTCTCTTTGCCGATTATGGTGATGCCTGGAATGCCAATAATGTGAAGAAGGGGGCGTTCACCGATTTCTTCGATGATTTTTTCTTGGGTGTCGGTGCTGAGCTTCGCGGGGATTTCATTGTAGGCCATGGTCTTCCGCTCATGGGGCGCCTCGGTTACGGTATCATTGTCTTGAATCGGGACCGCCTTGGAACCTTTCAAGACGACCTCACGAAGAGACCGGCGAAATATGGAGTTGCGATCTTACAATTCGGAACATCGTTTTAATGTCCTGGTTTGTCCTCATACTCATTGTGCTCGTGTCGCTGGCTTCGCCGGTGAAAGCCAGTCCTTCACCACCGATGAATATCAGCGAGGCTGAGTGGCACTTTATCCTGGGTTCCACGGCCTACCGTGAAGGAAGGTGTACGGAAGCGCTGGCCGAATTTGACCAAGCCCCCCTTGGTCACTTTCTCTTGATGGATCATCTGCTCTTTTACCGGGCATCATGCTCCACGACCCTCGGTACATTTTCTGACGCCTGGAAATGGTTTCAGATCTTGAAACGTGATTATCCCGATTCGGTGTGGATGGGCCGCGCCGCTCGCGTCGCTGCCGAGGCGCTCGTAGGACTCAAGCGTTATAACGAGGCGCGACAGTATGCTGAGAAATACCGTCGGGATAATCCGTCGCCCTTGGATAAACGTAACGCCGATCTCCTTCGGCTGAAGATCGAAATAGCCGCAGGTGCGCGCGACGCCGCCGTGGGTCTTGCGAAGCGCCTTGCCCTTCAGTCATCGAATCAATTTGAGTTTGAAGAAGTCCAACAACTTTTTCCTTCGGGCCTTCAATCGTGGTTCGATGCCCCCGAACAGATCTATGCCGTCGCGCGTTCCTTTGAGCGTCACGCCGATTGGGTTCACGCTGCCGAACGCTATGAGTCGCTCCTCGCACGACACCATCTTGCTTCGTCGATGATCGCTCAGGCGACGTGGCGGTTGGGGATGTGTCTTTCGCGTCTTCATCACTATCAGAAGGCAATCGATCTTCTTGAACGTGCTCGATTGTTGCCAGAGAGTGTCTCGTTTCGCACTGAACTCGTGAGTGGTCTTTCCCGAACGTATGCGAAGTTGAATCGTCATGATGAAGCGTTCGCCCTGAATGAACTCATGCTGCGCGAACTTCGGGGGAATGCACGACGTCGTGCTCAACTTAAAAGCAATATGGCACTCCTGCATCTCGATCAAGGAAAGTACGCCGAGTCGAAGGTCCAGTGGGATGAAATTATTGTTCTGCACCCCGGTCGGCGTGAAGAGGCAGAGGCGCGCTGGTGGGCGGGATGGTGCCGCTGGAAATTGAACCAATCGGAAGAGGCGATCCAAGTTTGGGACGGTCTGCTCGACAATGGCGCCAAGCGATATGACCTCGATGATCGGGTTCGATTTTGGAAGGCGCGCGCCTTCGAGTCGCTCCATCGTTATGAAGAAGCGAATGCTCTCTATGAGGAACTGACCCGCGATGCTCCCGCGGGGTACTACCAAGAGTTGGCGCGCCGCCAGGTGAAGGGGAAGGAATGGAGAGGGAAGGGAAGTCCGCCGACCATGTGGCAACCAACGATTCCGGAAGCAAAAGCTTTTTTTGAACGCTCACTCCATCTCGCACGCGCCCTGGTCCTCGATCAGTTTGGGATGGGGGAAGAAGTTGGGCGCGAGCTCAAGGCGATTCATCGTCGCGATGATGTGCCTCGTGATCTCGTAGCCTGGCTCGCCGCCAAAAATCAGGTCTACGATATTGCCTATGTGACGGCCCGATATCGTTTTGCGCCGTTGCTCGCAACTTTTCCCGAGCGTGATGGTTTTGAGCGATTTATTTGGGAGCAGGTCTACCCACAGGCCTATCGATCCTTGATTGAAGAAACGGTTGGGAGGAGCGAACTTGATCCGCTCCTCGTGATGTCGCTGATGTGGGCAGAATCGACCTATCGTCCCGAGGTTGTTTCTCCCGCGGGTGCGATTGGACTTCTGCAACTCATGCCGTCAACGGCAGCGCAGCTTGCGCAAGAACAGGGCGAGGAGAATTTTGACAGTCGCGACCTCTTTCGACCGGCTGTCAATATCGAGTTTGGGGTTCGCTATCTTAAAAAACTCAAAAAACTTTTTCCCGACAACACAATCGCGTGGATTGCATCATACAATGCGGGCGAACAGGCGGTCGAGCGGTGGCTCGCGTCACGAAAGAAAATGGATCCGCAAGAATTTATCGAAGAAATCCCGTATCGCGAAACAAATCTCTATGTGAAAAAGGTCCTCAATGCCTACTGGGTCCGACAAAGGTTGTATAAGTAGCACAGTGCGTTGCATCCTCCCATGCGGCGATGCGGTGGAGGGAACAGGTGCCGGTTGCAAGTTGTGGGAAGAGGGCGTCAAAGAGATGACGCGCGATATTTTCGGCCGAGGGACTCACGCGGTCAAAGGGTGGGATATCGTTGAACGAGTGGTTGCGAAACGGCGCGATTGCTTCGTCAATGGCGCGATCGACATCATGAAAATCGGCCACACACCCCGACGCATCGACCGTCGATGAGGTCAGCGTGACATCCACGCGCCACTCGTGTTCATGGATGGGTTCATCCCCGCCCTTAAAATTCCTGAGCCCATGCTTCGCCGTAAAATATCGTGTGACCGTAATTTCGTACATAGGCTACCCCAGCGATTTTCGTACGAGCACTACAGCACGTTCGATGTCAGCACGAGTGATATTCAAGTGAGTAACGGCTCGGAAGCGGTTGGTGCCGACAAGACAAAAACGAATTCCGTTGGAAAGACATCGTTCAGCGAATGTCTTTTCTTTTTGGGGATCACGGAGTCGGAAGAACAACATGTTGGTCGCAGGCGGTTTCTCTAAGACAATGTCCGAAATATCGCTCAAAAGTTCTGCGAGGTAACGCGCGTTGCTATGGTCATCAGCAAGCCGATCGATATGGTGCGTGAGGGCGTAAATGCCGGCTGCGGCCACCATCCCGCTTTGGCGCAAAGCCCCACCCATAAGCTGTTTCAAGCGTCGAATGCGATCTGTGTCGCAAACGGCATGGGCAAGGAGCGCGCCCATCGGACAACCAAGTCCCTTGGAAAGACAAAGGGTCACGGTGTCAAACGAACGAGCAATGGCATCTGCGCTGACACCCGATGCTACGACGGCGTTCATGAGCCGTGACCCGTCAAGATGCAATTTGAGATTATTCCGTTTCGCCACTGAGACGACATCAGCAAGACGATTCATATCCCAAGGAATGCCACCGTCCATATTAGTAGTGTTTTCAACTGAAACAAGGCGCGTTCGTGGGAAATGAGGGCCCACTGGCCACGTACAGCGCCGCTCGACATCCTGACCGGTAAAGGTCCCATCATTGGTCTCAATCGGACGAGCAAGGGCACCGGCATGAACTGCCGGTCCTCCGGTTTCGGCAAAGAAAATATGGGCATTTGCCGCGGCAATGATGACATCACCCGGTTCGATGTGAAGACGAAGAGCGATTTCGTTGGCCATGGTTGCCGAAGGGAGAAAGGTGGCCGCTTCTTTTCCCAAAACGGCAGCGGCCATTGATTCAAGACGTGCTGTGGTCGGATCTTCTCCTCGTTGCTCGTCACCAACTTCCGCCTCGGCAATTGCCTTCCGCATGCCGGGAGTCGGTTGCGTCACCACATCGCTATAAAGGTCAATACCGTGAAACATGATATCTCCTCAAGTTACCGCCCCATAATCCAAAAGTGTTTTGAGGGCAACTCAACTCTTGAACTTTCCTTCATTTACGCTAGCAAGCGCTCCTTATGACAAAATCCGACATGGTTGGCTTTGGATGGAAACAGAAACCAGCCGCCTATGCGAAAGTCTATGACCACCTCGATGAAACCTATCATCACTTTTATTCCAAAAGTGCAGCGCGCCTATGCCAACTTGCGAGGCTTCAGCCAGGACAAACCGTTATTGATTTAGGCTGCGGTACAGGTACGTCAACGGCGGTATTTTGGAAAGCGATCTCACCAAGTGGTCACCTTTTTGCGATTGATCCGAGCGAAGCTATGCTTTCTTGTGCACGGGAGAAACTTTCTCAGAACAAACGGATCCAGTGGATGTGTGAAGATGGCTACAACATCCTCTCTCTTTGTCAGCAACTCAATCTTTTGGGAAAAATCGACTGTGTCCTTTCTTCCTGGACATACTATTATCTGTACGAAGACAGGGAACAATTACATCGCGATATCCACACTCTTTTGCGCCCCGGAGGGAAATGGGCCTTCAATATCACCACGTGTACCAGTCCCATTGAATGTGGGGGAGAAACCTATAACCAATTTTCTCGCATTTATGATTTCACGCTTAACAGGGTCCTCCGCGAAAAGGGCTATCAACCCGATGCCGGACGAACAACCTACGACCCACAGTTTCACTCCCCAGAGCCGAACCGGATAATGTTGTCTCGCGTAGGATTTGCTTCTGTCGAGACGGAGGCTTGGCCCCTTCCTCTCTCCCCGAGTGAAGCGCATGCCTTCCTTCTGGAGGGGTTTGTGCGGCACGGCGCTAAACCTGTTTTTTCAAAGACACTGGAGTCCCTATCCATCCCGAAACGCGTTCAACTCCTAGAAGAAACACTCTCTTCCTGCAGCAACGAGCTCAACGCCACAGGCGAGGTTCCTCACATTTTGAATGTGTGGGCAGTGAAGTAATGGTCTCTTGAAATGATGATTATGATGATGGCACCATGCGTTTTACCTTCAATTGCAACCGTGTCGTTCCGTTCCAGGTGTTGAGTTGCGGGCAGAAGGTGAGGGAGCAGGGTGCGGATGGGGGAATAAAATTTTCGGCGAGGTTGAAACCGATGGCATCGAATGATACTCTTTGAGCGCGTGCCGTAAATTTCAGGTGTTTGTCACCGACTGTGCGCGGTTCCATGACTTCGATGTTGTGGGCCAGAAAAACCGGTTCGGGATTCCCCATGCCGAATGGCTCGAAACGTTCAAGGTCGCGGGCGAGATGCTCCGTAATCTCTGTTGGATTTACTTCCGCATCAACACGAACTTCAGGAGGGGAAATGTGTTGGAGTCGATCGGCGCAGACGTCTGCAAAACGACTCCGGAAGGTATCGAGTTTCGCGAGTTCAATCGTGACGCCCGCCGCTTGGGCGTGTCCTCCAAAGCGATGCAAGAGATCGGCGCATGTCTCTAAACACGAGAGGATGTCGAGCCCGCGAACGGAGCGAACGGAGCCGCGAACCAAGGGTCCTTCGCCACCACAGACCACGGCGGGAAGACCGCATCGCTCCACGAGTTTACTGCCCGCAATCCCAACAACACCAATATGCCAGTGAGGTGCATGCGCAACGATGGCGCCGCGCGAGGGTGATTTTTCTTCGATGCGCAAGGCCTCCTGCACGACACGCTCCTCGGTACGTTGACGTTCGCTATTGAGTTTGTCGAGCTGTGTCGAAAGGACGGCAGCGCGTTCAGGATTGTCCGTCGTGAGGAGTTCCAGCGCGAGCATGGGATCATCGAGACGTCCCGCTGCATTGATACGCGGCGCCAGTCGAAACGCAACGGTTCCGGTTGAAATCTGATCTGATGTGAGACCTGCTTGTTGAATCAAGGCTCGTAAGCCCACGGACGTCGTACGACGAAGGACATCGAGACCAATACTCGTCAGTACGCGATTGGCGTTGGTCAGTGGAACGATGTCTGCAATTGTTCCGATCGCAACAAGATCGAGGAGTGAGCCCAAATGAGGTTCACCGTTGAGGAGCATCCTCGCTTCACGAAGTTTTCGGCGAAGCGCCATGGCGAGAAAAAGGGCAAGGCCAACGCCGCACAAATCTTTGCTGATCTTTCCTCCCTGTTTGGGATTGACCACAGCGACAGCGCTTTGAGGAGACTCGTGACCTTCGTGGTGATCGGTGACGATCACGTCCATGCCTTTTCCCACGGCATAGTGAATCGCCTCTTCGGCGCGCATCCCGTTGTCGACGGTAATAATGAGGCGAGCACCACGCTCTTTCAAAATGTCGATCCCTGTTGGCGACAGACCATAGCCATCAC
Source organism: Deltaproteobacteria bacterium (assembly GCA_016203825.1). GTDB lineage: Bacteria > UBA10199 > UBA10199 > 2-02-FULL-44-16 > 2-02-FULL-44-16 > JACQMA01. The sequence goes on from JACQMA010000054.1 coordinate 7,072, forward strand.
GAAGTCGATGCGGCAGAAAAACGATGGGGTCATGGCCGCAGGCACGAAAAAATCGGGTGAGCAGTGCCGCCGACGTGCAGCCATCAACATCGTAGTCACCATAGATGGCGATGGTTTCGCGTTTTTGCATCGCTGTCAGAATCCTCTCGCACGCCCGTTCCATGTCAGGCAACTCAAAGGGATCGGGGAGGTGGTCGAGCGAAGGAGAGAGAAATATTCGCGCCTCTTCGAGGTTCTCAATACCACGGCTGATCAAGAGTTGTGCCGTGATCGGGTGAAGACCGAGTTCGCATGCGAGCGTCGATTGAAGAGTCACGGCGGATTCCTAAGCGTTTCTTCGGCGTGCCTTGAGCATTGGCCAGTACCGGTAGAGGGCAATGTACATTGGTGAGGCGATAAAGATGGTTGAGTAACTTCCCACAATGACGCCGACAATGAGGGCAAAGGCAAAGTCATGAAGGGTTCCGCCGCCCGTCAGAAAAAGAATGACGACGACGAACAAGACGGTCAAGGACGTAATGATGGTTCGTGAGAGGGTCGCGTTGACGCTTTCATTGACCACGTCATCGATGGTTACGGGCGTAATGCGACTTCGGTTCTCGCGGATGCGATCGAAAATGACGATCGTGTCGTTCACGGAATAACCGATGATCGTTAAGAGGGCGGCGAGGATGGAGAGGTTGATTTCTTTTCCCATCCACACAAAGAAGCCCAGTGTGATCGTCACGTCGTGGACGAGGGCGACGATAGCCCCAGGTGCAAAATAGAAATCGAAACGATAACCAACATAGATGAGCATCAAGGCCCACGATACGAGAATCGTGAGCCATGCCTTCGTGCGCATTTCTTGCCCGACTTTAGGACCGACCGTCTCGGTTTGCTCGAGCTTTACGGACTCAGCACCAAACGTCTTTTGAAGTGTAGCGGTAATGGTCGTGGCGATCTCGGCGTGCTGTTCAGGGGCCTTCACCTTAATGCTCATGCGGTGTTCTTCAGCGGGACCAAATCGCACCACGCTCACCTCACCCAACCCTAAACCTTCGAGACTTTGGCGAATGCCATCTTCCCCAATCGCGCGATCGAATTGGTAGCCGATTTTTGCGCCACCGAGAAAATCGATGCCGTAGTTAAAACCCTTGGTGCCCATGCCGAAGAAAGACCACAGGATAAAGGCGGCCGAAATCGCCGCAAACCAGAAGCGATAACGAATAAACGGAATGTTCCAGTTGAATGTCATAGGCTGATCCGCGTGATTTTCTTTTGTGTCAGAAAGTAATCGTACACGAGCCGCGTACAGGTGCAGGCCGTGTACATACTCATGAGAAGACCAATGATGAGCGTGACGGCGAACCCTTTGATCGGCCCCGTGCCAAACTGGTAGAGCACAAAACCCGAAAGAAGGGTGGTCACGTTGGAGTCGATAATCGTGCGCATCGCGTTCCCATAGCCCGCACTCACGACGCCCTTAGGCGTCTTGCCGGCACGCATTTCTTCCTTCATGCGTTCAAAGATCAGGACGTTGGCATCCACCGCCATTCCAAGGGTGAGCACGATACCCGCAATACCCGGGAGGGTGAGTGTTGCCTGAAAAAGAGCCAGCGCCGAAAGAATAAAAAGGAGATTCAACATCAAGGCAATGTTGGCGAGAATTCCGGACGCCTTATAATAGAAGAGCATGAACAGCACGACGACGAAGGCCGAGACGGTCGTGGCCATGACACCCTTTCGAATCGAATCGGCGCCAAGACTTGGGCCCACAACGGTCTTCGTGGCTTCGGTCAGTTGTGCCGGTAGTGCCCCTTCTTGGAGGACGAGGACCAAGTCCTCACATTCTTTGCGCAGACTCTGGTAACTTCCGTAGCCCATCGTGATCTGCGCCTGTCCTCCTAAAATCGGTTCACGGATGACCGGAGCAGAATTGACGATGCCATCGAGGAGAATGGCCAATTGTTTTCCAACATTTTTCGTCGTTGTTTCGCCAAAGAGCTGTGCACCTTGGGCATCAAATGTGAGACTCACGTAGGGCTCATTATTATTGACGTTGACCTGGGCATTTTTGAGCATCTCGCCCGTGACCTCGGCCTTGCGATTCAGAAGATACGGCGTGCCGCCAACAATCTTTTTGGCCACCGGATCGAATTTAGTTTCAAAAACAATTTCGGTATCGGGGGGAAGTTTTGGAGCCAGTGCCTTCGTGAGGGCTACCGCCGTTTCGGTCGTGAAGCTCTCGTCAGCAAGATTGAGGGTTTTTCGTGTTTCGGCAATGAGCGCCGCCAATTC
>JACQMA010000055.1 GCA_016203825.1 Deltaproteobacteria bacterium
CTTCTGTGTACCGCAGGAGGAATGTTCACGCACGGTCTTTACGCACTTCCTTCGCTTCCCGATCGGTTTGGAAATACTCTGCACACCCTTTTCACTGCGGATTCCACAAGCACATTCTCAGCGGCAATAGCTGATGTTCCGTTTCTCATCATGGAAGGATGGGGATGGGTCAGTGCACTCAAAGGTGCGCAAGGAGCTGTCAGGGGAAGGCAGCCGACGACGACTCCCGTGGAGGCCTACACCACCGGAGGACCCGGTGGTTTCAGCAGCAGTGCCGGTGTGGCCGTTGCAGATTTTTGTCCGGCGGCCGCAGTTGAAGTTGCGAGTGTCGTGGAAACTGGTGGCGCTGTCGCTATAAGTGGCAGTGGTGATTTCGGTGGGCCAATGGGGACGCCTCAAGCGGTACACATGAATAGAAGACGTTCGGCGGATGATGTGAAAGAAAGCAGCGGTCTTTTTTCCACTGATGAAGCCCTTGCGGCGATCTCTGACGAAATCAAAGCACTCCGCAAAAGTCCAAGTCAGGCGTGGAAAACCGTTGCCGACCTCGCCGAACAACTCTCGAACGACATTCAGGATGCGAGCGCATCGTCACGTCCGCGAAAAATAAGAATGGCTCTCAGATCGGTCTACGGCTCTCTCCGAAGTTGGCAACACGGATTAAACCCGCAACAGGTCACTCAACAACTCAATACTACCCGAAGCATCTTCGAAACTGGAGAATCCTTCAAAGCCGTCGGCGACATGAGAAAAGCGATGGTGACAGATGCAGCAAGGGCCGCACGACGATCAAAACCGCCCCCGCTTCCAAAACCTCCCCGTTACGAAATAGTTGTGGAGGGTTGTCCTGAATCTATGGCACCCCTTATTCAGGAATATAATGTTCTCATCCGTGAATTTAAGGCGGGGAACTTTGCAAACGTTGCAGAGTTGAGAACAGTGGTCACACGCATTCTTAGAGACTACGATCGGGTGTCACAACGCAATAATATCGAAACAGCCCTTCTCCAATTGAACAGATCTCTCTCTCCCCAAGCTAGTTCACGCTTCCATAGAGCTCACAAAATCAACCCTCAAAGAGTTTCGGAGTTAAGAGGGATCCTTTACGACAAATTCTTGCGTAACCGAGACGCTTCTCTCACTGCAGTACCACATGACCAACTCGATAGGGGACGAAGGCTACCAAGCTTAGAAGAGATGGACGGAGATCACACCCGGTCTGGAGGGAGTTGGGGTGGAGAGGATTAAAAACCCCTTCGCTCATCTCTCCAACTGATACCGCATGACGGCGCGGAGGTGGTCGGAAAGCGACGACGTAAACTCGTGCGTGCCGTCGCCCTTCGCTACAAAATAGAGATAACTCGTTTCGGCCGGATTGAGGACTGCTTCAATCGAGGCCTTGCCGGGACTTGCAATCGGCCCTGGCGGGAGACCAGGGTGGACATACGTATTATAATGATGCGGATGCGAGAGGTCTTCCTTCCGAAGGTTCCCATCAAAATGCGGCAAACCATAAATCACGGTCGGGTCACTCTGCAGCGGCATGCCTTGCTTCAATCGATTCAAAAAGACGGACGCAATGAGTGGTCGCTCATGTGCGGCCCCCGTTTCTTTCTCGACAATGGACGCAAGCGTCATGACCTGATGGACGCTCAACCCCAACGCCGTCGCTCGCTCGTCGTACGCGGGCGTCCAGACTTCATGAAAACGCGCAACGAGTTGGTGGAGGATATCTTCCGCAGTCCGCGCAAGCGTTACGCGGTACGTATCGGGAAAGA
>JACQMA010000049.1 GCA_016203825.1 Deltaproteobacteria bacterium
TAAGGGGCTGGGGCTGTCCTCCAAGAGTTTTTTGATCCGTTGTTTGGCTTCCTTGCCGACGACGATGAGTCCTTGGGGATCGCGAAAATCTTTTTTCAAACTCGTGAAAAACGCATCGACCTGCTGAAGGGAAAGGCTACACGAAGGGGCGATGCTCAAATCGATGAGTTCTTGAAGGCCGGTATCCGTATAGCGACCTTCATTAATCAGCATGGCATCAAAGGGGATGTGGATTTCCCCTTTATAGCGATACTGGTCGAGGTCGAGAAAGGCCTCATGGCCAATCAAAAACATTCCGTTCGGTTGTCGGTGGGATTCAAACGCCGTGCGCCAGGTTTCAATCGACACGCGTTCCGTATCGACAAAGCCCATGTGCCAGAGCATGTCGATATCGCTGATCGTGTACTGGATGTGGGCGCCGTCGGGGGTCTTGTCGAGCGTCTCCCACAGATACGCCATTACGTCGAATTGGCTGAGTTCAAGGGTCATCGCAGCTTCGGAATGTACCGAGGAATGTGGAAAAAAGAAAGGGGGTTAGCGGGGTTGCACCGGTTCACCGTAGCGGTAGAGCAGGCGATTGAGTGTTTGCTGATTGCTTCGCCGGCTCGCCGACTTTGATAATTCTTGCTGGTGGATACGTTCTTTTACTTGGGCCTGTTCACCTTCAGCCGTCGCCTTCTCTTGTGCCGCGGCTTGTGCCGGTTCTTGGAGTGACCCAACGTCAGCCACAAGCTTGTCTTGTGCCTTCAACCGTCCCGTTTCCATCTCCATGGCATCTTTGGCCATCTCGGTCTTATGAGTGAGGGCATCCTTTTGCATCTCGAGCATGACCTTGCCCGTGAGGAAGCTGAGGAACGAAATGACAGCTTGTCCCGCACCCTGAATGCCCATACCCCAAGCACTGTATGTTTGATTCTCTTGCATGATCGTTGTGACGCTCGGTGTATCTGCCATAGGTGTTTCTCCTCGTTAACTTTCCGTCTTACGACATCCCGTAACCATAAAATCGCGCGTCTCTGCCAAGTGGGTCACCGACCGAAAAGGCCTGGGATGACGAGAGAATTTCGGCTCGTTGCGTCTTTCCCCGTTCCTGAATCCGCGTGATCGCGATTTGCGTTTCTTTTTGGATGCGGCCCATCGCCTGCTCGTGTGTTTGAGCACTTTGATAGGCTTTCAGCTGTGCCTCGGTCATCTTGTCCTGTGAGTCCATAGCCCGAATGGCGACATCCTTATCGTAGCCACGAATAGTCGTTTCAGCCTTGTAATACTCTTTCATGTTGTCCAACTGTTGGCGGCCGAGAAGAAAACCATAAAGTCCCTCAAGAGCGGTTCCTGCACCGGCAATGCTCATGCCAACACCGTTCCAAGTCTGCTGACGTTGGAGGAGGGGAAGGGCTTCTTTGCTATCAAGGTTGATACCGACATTAAAGTTCATCCCACTCGAACCACTATAGATGTTCGAGTAGTTCATGGGGGTCCATATCGCAGGCGGTGGCGATGCGAGACCTCCCGATGCCCCTGGCGTTGATCCTGGCACTTCTCCGGCGCTCTTCATAGGTATTCCTCCTCGTCTTTATCCTTTTATGATCTCACACTCGGGCTTCCCAAGCTCCTGCTGGAACGCCCGACCACTTGTGTGTCTATTGATTGGTTCAGATCTGCGCGTAAGGCTTGCGTTTGGGCAACGGTTCGTTGCGTTTCCAGTTTTGCGCGTTGCACGTTCGAACCCGCAGTCATCATGCCGCGGATATATGTTTTTCGCTGCTGAGCCTTCTGGACGTTCTTGGCATACCCATTGGCCCGTGTCTCAGCATCAAAGGCCTTCTCTTGTTCGGCTTTTATATCATCAGCGTTGTTCTTTGCTTCGACACCCTGCCAGATCCCGACCCCAACTCCGATAGCTGCAACGACGAGTCCGGCAACGGCAAGTCCGAAACATAAAATTCCTATAGTTCCGATCATCATAATATATCCTCCTGCTTTCTACCCCTTCGCCCTTATTATCGGTAGGAGAGAATGTGAGAGTTGCGTGGGAGAGGAATTTTACGTGGCATGCGATAAAGTCGAATCATATCAATATACTTCGCAAACAAGCGGTAATAGGTTATAGTCGGCTCCATGGCTCAAAGTCTCCAAATTCTCGATGTTACGATCCGTGATGGAAGCTTCGTCATCAATTTTCAGTATACCCCGGAACAAGTAGCCAACATCGTTGGGGCCTTAGATCGCTCCGGTATTCCCTACATAGAGATTGCTCATGGGATGGGGTTAGGGGCGGCAGAAAATGTTGGAGCACCCGCTGGGGCAACAGATCTTGAATATATTCGAGCTGCTCGTCAAAAGGTGCGACGGGCTAAATTGGGGGCCATCGCAGTACCATTCCACACAACGAACGAAAAAAATATCTTGCAGATGCTAGGACTCCTCGACTTCGTGAGGATTGTTGCTTATGCGGATGATGTTCGACCCTCCCTCAAAATGGCCTCGCTCGCTCGTCGTAATGGGTTTGACGTTTTTTTTCAGATGATACGTTCGGCACGGGTTTCACCCCAGAGACTTCTTGATCAGGCCAAGAGGGTGGAAGGGGCAGGAGCTCGTGTTGTCTATGTGGTGGATACGGCAGGCTACTATCTTCCCCAAGATGTTGCCCGGGTTGTCCAGCTTCTTAAAAATAAACTTTCGATCCAAGTTGGGTTTCATGGGCACGACAACTTAAACTTAGGGGTTGCCAATGCCCTTGCGGCGGTAAAGGCCGGCGTTGATTTTGTTGACGCAAGTTTACGAGGTTTTGGGAGGGGAGCAGGAAATACCAAGTTGGAGTCTCTCGTGGTCCTCCTCCAGCGACAGGGTCTGCTTCGTCACATAAAACTTGATGTCCTCCTTGATGCTGCGGAACGGTATGTTGATCCTCTCACACCACATGATCGAGGAAAGGGAAATGCCGATCTCTTGACAGCGGCATCTAATGTTGACCTCTTCCCTCTCTCGTTTGGCGAACAGCTGGCATCCGCCCTCAACGTTCCTTTTGCTCGATTAGTACGCACCCTTGGAAAGAATGTTCACAGCGCACAACAGAGCCGAAGTGAGTGGAAACAGGTTATTCGACTTCTTGGTGGGCAACCTCATCGATTGCTTCCATCTCAATCTCGAAAAATTCAGAGACGACAAAAGAAGTGCGAAGCCCTCCTGGCAATCGATATTCCGATAGAAGGTTTGTGTTTTCCAAATTCTGCACGTGAATATTTGTCCCAGCGATTTCCTCAACTTCGCTTTCGCGTAGACTTCATGAGTGAGATTCATGCGCAGGCAGTGAAGGGGGTTGAAATCATGTGGGCCCACCACATCTCACCTGAAGTGTTGCAACAGGCAACGTCGCTCACATGGTTTCATGGTTATAGTGGTGGTATTGACCACCTTCCCCTCCGCCTCTTCGAAAAGCAGGGTGTTATGGTGACCTTTCCTCGTGGAGTCATGGCGCCCACGGTGGCGGAGACGGTCATCGGAAGTATCCTTCTTTTTTACCGCAAGATTTATGAATCAGTCCTTTCTCAATTATCGAATAGCTGGAAGACAAAGGAGATTTTGGAGCTTCATCCACCTCTCCGGGAACTCCGTGGATCGACCGTTGGTATTATTGGGCTGGGTTCGATTGGGCTCGAGGTGGCAAGACGTTGCAAACAACTTGGATCGAGAGTGATTGGGCTTGAAGTCATCAAGGGTTTTACCTCTTCATGGGTTGATGAAGTTTTCCCTCCCCGGGCTCTCTCCTCGCTGTTGGCAAAATCCGATGCGATTGTTCTCGCCTGTCCCCTAACACAAGAAACACATCATTTGATTGGTCGTCATGAGTTTCGCCGCATGCGACCACATGCCATTCTGATCAACGTTGCCCGAGGTTCCCTGGTGAATGAAGCGGCACTGATGGAAGCCCTCGAACAGGGACGTATCGCCGGGGCACTTTTCGACGCCTTTACGGTAGAACCTCTTCCCGACAACCATCCCCTCTTTCAAACTCCCTGCTTTGTCGTCATGCCGCATATTTCTGGATTTGCACAACACACGTGGCAACGACTCTTTGAATGTTTTATCAAAAACTTATCTTGTTATTTCGAAGGTCGCCCACTCCCCGATGCGGTGGATTTGAAACGGGGGTATTGAGTTTGTCATCCTGAGTGCAACGAAGGATCTCGTGGTTAGTTGTACAGGGTTGAAAATTCAAAGGGAGAGTATGAATTTTCAAGTGAGCTGCCGAAGGGCATTATAGAGGGCTTTGCAGATGAAGCGTACATCTTGTGGCGTGAGATCCGTGGAAAAGGGGAGAAAGGCAAATTGATCGGCAATCGCATCGGTTGTGGATAAGGTCCCCCCAAAAGGAGTCGGACACCTTTGTTGGTAGAAGGGGAGGTGGTGGTGGGCGGGCCAACAACCCAGTTGGATCCCTTCCTTTCCAAAGAGAGTTTTTCCGACCTGATCTCGCTTTGGGACGAGGACGGCGTAATGCCCAACCACCGCTTCTTCGTGCAAGGTCTGGAGCTGCATGAGCCCATCATCGACGAGCGGTTGTAATGCTTTCCGGTACACCTCTTGAAGTTTTCGACGCAGAGAAAAAAGACGATCGGCTTTTTTGAGTTGCTCGCGCAGCAACGGGACATTGAGATCGTTGATCCGGAAATTACTCCCCACGGTGGAGACATCCATTGCCTTGGAGAGATCAAGTCCATGAAAGGCGATTGCGGCGATATGATTGATGAGCTCTTGGGAGTTGGCCATGATCATGCCCCCACCTAGGCTCGTGATGGTCTTGGTCGTGGCAAAAGAAAAGATCGTCGTGCCATTCGTCCCGATATTGAAAATCCCCAAAGGGATGTTGCTGCGCTTTGAACCGAACGCAACAGATGCATCCTGGATCACCGGAATATCCCGTTTGAGTTTCCGAAGGAGTCGATCCAGCGGTTCGAGGTCAACGAATTGATTGAGGTGCACCAGGATGATCGCCTTCGTTTTTTCATTGATGGCCTTGGCGAGCGAATCCATGTTCATGCAAAAATCGTCTTTGTTCACATCGACGAAATGTGGTGTTGCGCCCGCCATCAGGATGACATTGGGCATCGCCGGGTAGTTGAGTGACGTCGTAATGACTTCGCCACCAGCGACGTCATAAGCCATGAGTGTCGCCAAGAGACCCACGGTGGCGTTAGCGACAGGTGCGGCGGCAAGGGTCATCTGCTTTGGGGGCGCCTTCGAAGATGTGAGGAATAATAACCACTCATGGATCAGTTTGATGACGTCACTTTCCGGGGTGATAAAGTAGTTCATCTGCCGCAAGCTTGGATCGCCTAAAAACCACGAGATGAGGGCGAGAAGCTCGTCGCCACCTTCATTTTTCCCCTTGGTCTTCAGAGCGATCAGTTGTTCAAAGAGCTTCGCCGTTTTTCCCTGGGGGAGTGTAAAAGAAGGGAGAAACCAGGGGTAGGATTTTTTTGTTTTGTTCGTTCCCATTTTTTGCAATGGCGTCATTGTATCTCTTTTTGAGATTATGTCGAACAAACTTCTCCAGGATGCTTTGAAACAGGACCAGCGCGCATTGGCGCAGCTTCTCACCGTCATCGAAGAACGAGGTGATGGGGCGCGCGAGGCGATGGCTCATATCTATGATCACCTCCAAGGTGCTCGTGTGGTGGGGGTGACCGGGCCGCCAGGGTCCGGAAAATCGACGCTGATCAGTGAATGCCTCAAGCTGCTTCGCTCACGGAACGAAACGGTTGCCGTGGTGGCCATTGATCCCTCGAGTCCGTTGAGCGGTGGAGCGCTCCTGGGGGATCGGATTCGGATGATGGAGTCCTCGGCCGATCACGGGGTCTTTATTCGATCACTTGCCAGTCGCGGGTTTCACGGCGGCCTTTCCCGCGCGACACGCGATGTGGTGACGACCCTCGATGCCGCCGGGTTTCAGTGGATCTTTGTCGAAACGGTTGGGGTGGGGCAGGGGGAGTTCGATATCGCCGGGCTTGCCGAGACGACGATTTTGGTCCTCGTCCCCGAATCGGGGGACACGATCCAGACGATGAAGGCCGGCGTCATGGAGATTGCCGATCTCTTCGTCGTGAACAAGAATGACCGCGATGGCGCCGGTGAACTCGCCCAAGAAATCAGGGCGCAGTCTCCATCACCCGTTCTCCTCACGACGGCGTCAATGGGGAAGGGTATCGAAGAAGTCCTCCAAGGGATCGAGGTGCAGAGGGCAAAGCTCGCCCATGACGAGGGCCATCGACACAAACAACGAGAACTTCGGAAGACGGCCTTTCTCGAACTCCTGCGTGATGAACTGACACTTCGAGTCTTGGAAAAAATGAAACGGGACCAAACGGCCCAAGACCTTGTGGATGACGTTGCATCCGGGAAACAAAACCCCTATCGTGCCCTCGAACCGATGCTCAAACGTTTATGACCAACGAATCCTCTTTCGAAAACGCGACCCCCATGCTCAAACAGTATGCCCTCATCAAGGCCGAGCACCCGGATTCGATCCTGATGTACCGGCTCGGAGATTTTTACGAAATGTTCTTTGATGATGCTGTTGAATCATCGAAGATCTTAGGTATCACTTTAACAACAAGAAATCGCAATGACCCGAATCCCGTCCCGTTGTGCGGTGTCCCTTTTCACGCGGTGGAGCCCTACATTGCCAAACTCGTGGATGCAGGAAAACGCGTCGCGATCTGCGACCAGGTCGAAGACCCGGCGACGGCCAAGGGCGTCGTCAAACGCGAGGTGACGCGACTGGTCACTCCGGGGGTGATTCTAGATGCTACTACCCTCGATGCCAAGCGCGATAATTTTTTGGCCGCGGTTGAAGTAAAAGATGATGGATATGACCTGGCGGTCGTCGACATTTCTACGGGTCGACATGAGGCGGGGGGATGCTCTTCCTGGGGATTACTCATCGAGGAGCTGACCCGCTGTGAGCCACGCGAAATCTTGATCCCCACCTCCATCCCCGAAGGACATCGACAGGAACTGGCGATTCGATTTCCAGCGATGCTTCAAACGTCATGGTCAGATGGTGTCATGGCGTACCTCGAACAAACCCAACGTGGGAGCATTCGCCATCTCCAAGAGGTTCGCCCGCTTGGGGGTGGTCGCACGATGCGCCTCGATGAGGTGACCAAACGGAATCTTGAACTCGTGACGACACTCCAGGGTGAGGAACGAACGGGCTCGCTCCTTGGTCTCCTCGACCGGACGAAGACGGCCATGGGAGGACGGCTCCTTCGCAGTTGGATCCTCTCACCCCTGCTTCGTCACGAAGAAATCGCCGGGCGTCTCGATGCGGTCGAGGCACTGATGGGAACGCCGGCGACACTGGCAACGCTCACCGAGAGTTTGGCTGCGGTGTATGACCTTGAACGGATTGCAAGTCGCGTTGCGATGGGCACGGCGAATGCGCGCGATTGCGTGGCCCTTGCGAGATCGTTGGAACCGGTACCGGCGATGAAAGCATTGCTTCTCGATCTCAGGATACAGAATGCAGGACTCAGGATACAGGACTGCGGTGAAGATATTCGAGAGCGTATCACGCGAACGCTCGTTGATGATCCACCCATTGGGCTTCGCGATGGGGGTATCATCCGTGACGGTCTTTCCCCCGAACTCGACGAGCTCCGAAAGATTGCCCATCACGGAAAAGATGTCATCGCGGGGATCGAGGCCAAAGAGCGCGAGGCCACCGGGATTTCATCGCTCAAGGTACGCTTTAACAAGGTCTTTGGTTACTTTCTCGAGGTCACCCACACGCATCGTGACAAGGTCCCCCATCATTATATACGCAAGCAGACCCTCGTCGGTGCCGAGCGGTATATCACGCCGGAACTGAAAGAATACGAAGAGAAGGTCCTCGGTGCCGAAGAGAAGATGTTGGCCCTTGAATACCGTCTCTTTTGTGAACTGCGCGACGAGATCGCTACCTGCGTGCGTCGCCTGCAGCAGACGGCACGCGTCCTCGCCGAACTTGATGCATTGGCTTCCCTTGCCGTCATCGCGCGTGACTCTGGCTACGTGAGGCCGGAGGTTGTGGACGACATGACATTGGAGATCGTCGAGGGGCGCCACCCGATTGTCGAACGCATGCCGATGCAGGAACGCTTTGTCCCCAATGATGTGATGATCGGTGACGCCGAAGGTCGGCTCATGATGATCACCGGCCCCAATATGGCGGGAAAATCGACCGTCATGCGACAGGTGGCACTCATCTGCCTCATGGCGCAGATCGGGTCGTATGTCCCGGCGAGGCGCGCGCGGATCGGACTCGTCGATCGTATCTTTACGCGCATCGGTGCGGCGGATGCGTTGGCGCGGGGACAATCGACGTTTATGGTCGAGATGACCGAGGCCGCCGTGATTTTGCGCGAGGCGACGCGGCGAAGTCTTGTGATCATCGACGAGATCGGACGCGGGACATCGACGTTCGACGGTCTCGCCATCGCATGGGCCGTTGCCGAAGACCTTGCCACACGCGTCAAGGCTCGAACCCTTTTTGCGACGCATTACCATGAACTCACCGAACTTGCCGACACGCTTCCCGCGGTTCACAACTTTCACATTGCGGTCCGCGAGGAGAAGGGCGAGATTATTTTTCTACGTCGACTCCTTCCCGGGAGCACGCCGCATAGTTTCGGCATTCATGTCGCGAAGCTCGCAGGTCTCCCGGCCGATGTCATTTCGCGAGCGAATCACGTCCTCAAGGAATTGGAACGAGGCAAACCGTTATGAAGCGTTTGTTCCTGATGGTGACCTGCCTTCTTCTGGTGACGACGGCATTCGCCGCTCCGCCCACGGATCAAACTCTCTTCGATCAAGCGAAAGGGGCCGACGTCCAGGCGGCGATCAAACTGTATAATCAGCTCATTCGCGACTATCCCCAGTCGTCCCTCGCGGATGATGCCTTTTTGAACATTGCGAAACTGCGCCACGATCCTCTCCACGATGATGTGAAAGCTCGCCGTGCCCTTGATGCATTGTTGGAACGGTATCCGAAGGGAGATACAGTTCCGGAGGCGCGGAAGTTTCTCTCTGTCATTGCGAGGAGTGAAACGACGAAGCAATCTCCTGAAACCACTGTGAAGGAGGAGATCGCCACGCCACCGGAAAAGCCGCTGGCTCGCAATGACAGCATGCGCGAACCCTCCTGGTTCTCCCGCGATGCGAAGATGACACTCCTCAAGGTGACCCCGAACGTGAAGGAAAAGTTGGCAACGGTCACACTCGAATTTGATCATGAGCCAGCCTTCACGAGTGAAGTGATTCCCTACGGACCACGGACGAAAACTTTACCGCAACTTATTCTCGATATCCCTCAGGCGCGTTTTGCCGAGACCCAAGAACCGCGGATCAACATTGATTCACCTTTGGTTCCAAAGGTGGCCTTGAAGCGCCGCTTGCTCTCGAATGGGATTGAAGTCCGCATGAGCCTCGCGCGCAATGCCCATCATCGGATTCAGGTTGATGGTTCGCGCGTCGTCATTATCATTTCAACAGACGAAGAACGAGTGAAGGGGAACGTCCAATCACCATCAGAGACAAAACCATCTTCACTCACGATTGTGGTCGATCCCGGTCACGGCGGTGACGATCACGGCGCGGTGGGCAAACGGGGGACGAAGGAAAAAGATATTGCCTTGGCTATCGCCAAGCGGCTTGCAAAGGAACTCAAGGCCAA
>JACQMA010000056.1 GCA_016203825.1 Deltaproteobacteria bacterium
CTTCAAGATCGCTATACAGCGGGGCATTTTCGGGAAGATAACCAATGCAACGACGGGTCTCGAGTGTTTGGGGATGGACCGCATGGCCATGAATCTCCACGCGGCCGTTGTCGGCGGAAAGGAAACCCGTCATGATCCGCATCGTCGTCGTTTTGCCGGCACCATTCGGACCTAAAAACCCAACGACCTCTCCCTTGGTGACATGAAAGGATATCCCGGCTACGGCCTGGGTGGAACCAAACGATTTAAAAAGTCCTTCAACGTGGATCATGGCCCGGGGAGAACATCAAAAAAACACCTATCATGTCAAGTGGTTAGACTCTAAAATTTTTTCCTTCGCTCTATCTCAAATGAGAGTACAATTTTGGGTGCAGTCTTTCCCTCCCAGGGAGAGGTTATGCGATGCTCATCGGTAGGTTGGAGGCTGTTGGTACTTGTGGTGTGCGCCGGGTCCTTTTCACTCGCCATCATGATGGGATGTGGGGGCGGCTCCATATCGACCGAAGACGATGGCTCTGACGGCACAACCGAAGTTGCCGGATCTGGAGCGGGGAACGATGGCGAAGGAGTCACCGTTGAAAACACGTTTGTCTGTGCGGCCATCGAAGGCAATTACGAATGTCTGGAGAATTGTCCAAATAACCTAGCCACGGCAACGGTAACAAGCGATGGTTCAACTTTTTCGATCTTACTTCCATCAGCACATTCTGAAGAAGACATGGTGGGGTCGTGCCCCGATTTTACAATCACCATGGGGAGTAGCGAAACGTATGTGGGAACAATCACCTTCGATAACGATAACCTCTTTACCCTTGATTTTACACCTGACTATCCGGGGGCCAGTGGAGAGGCTGTTTTTGCCCGTGCGTCTGAAGACGATGAAGATGCTGAAGACGATGAAGACAACCCCGATGCCGCCGACACGTCCATCGACGGCTCCATCCTTGTTGGTACGTTCGTGCCCGCAAGCGATAACACCTTTAATGCCAGTCTCCTCAACAAGGACATTGTTATTGCCGATGCATGCGATCCGACCTGTTCACTCACCTATGGGAGTCAAGTCTATAACAACTGCACCGGGACGTTTGTGAATACGACCCTCACCATGCAATGCGATGTCCTTGGAACCCTCAATACGACCGTCGCCGTCTCGGGGGATGACGTCACGCTTCGCCTCGACAATATTAATATCGTCGATGGCAACGGGAGCGTCACCGCGACGCAAACATTCAGCTACATAAAACAGTAGCGCGCAGTGAACATCTTTGCTAGCCCTTCACCGCGATGATCATCGGGCTCACGGGAAAAAATGGTGCGGGCAAGGGCGAGGTCGTGAAATTTCTCGCCGAGAGTGGTTACGCCACGCACTCCCTCTCCGATATCCTTCGTGATGAACTGAAGACTCGGAAACACGCGGTCACACGCGAAAACCTCATCACCATGGGCAACGAGCTCCGTGCAACCTATGGGGCTAGCGTCCTTGCGGAGCGAACGCTCAAGCGCCTTCCGCTGGAGGCCAATGCCGTGATTGATTCGATTCGCAATCCCTTTGAAGTGGAAGCGCTTCGACAGCGCGATGATTTTTTCCTCATTGCCGTCATCGCGGATCCAAAAGTTCGTTTTGAACGAACAAAGCAGCGCGCACGTGAAAATGACCCAACGACCTTCGAACAATTTCTTGAGGTTGAAGCACGCGAAACGACCTCGAGTGACCCCAAGGTCCAGCAACTCGACAAAACTGAAACTTTGGCCGATGCAAAAGTTCCCAACAACAGAACCATCGAAGAACTCCGCCAACACGCACGAAAAGTGGTGAATCAGCTCTCGGCCAAACTCGAGCGCCCCGATTGGGATCAATATTTTATGGGCATTGCACGCGTCGCAGCGCTCCGTTCAAATTGTATCAAGCGACGTGTTGCGGCCGTGATCGTCCGCGATCAACGTGTGATTTCCACGGGCTATAATGGAAC
>JACQMA010000062.1 GCA_016203825.1 Deltaproteobacteria bacterium
ATGCCGAACCGTCAAAAATCTTTGGCAAAACCCTTATGATCCGCGTCGACCATCACGCGTGGATTCAGGAGCTCACGTTTATGAAGAAAGACCTGCTCACCAAAATCCTCGCCGCCCAACCGGCATTAGGTATCAGCGATATTCGATTTGAAGTGGGGAAATAAAAAGGGGGCATTATTTCCCCTGGAAGCACTTGATCACGTCGTCGGCGGGGATGGAGCCTTCGCGGATGATGCGCATCGTGTCGTCGGCGACATCGACGACGGTCGAACCGCGCGACGGCTCACACTCGCCACCATCAATGATGCACGGGATTTTCTCGCCAAAATATTTTTGCACATGCTTGACGTTCAGCGATGGAGGAAAACCCGAAAGATTGGCACTCGTCGTCGTCACGGCACTTCCAAACGCAGCGACGAGCGCCGCAGCAACGGGATGAGATGAATTTCTCACTCCGACCTTATTGGTATTCGTCACGAGTCCCTTGGGAATGCGTTTCGACGCGGGAAAGAGGATCGTGAGGGGTCCCGGCCAAAAGCGGCGGATGAGTGCCAAGGCTCGGTCAGAAACCTCCGACACAAAATCACGGAGCATCGAGAGATCCGATACGAGAATTGAAATCGGGAGGCCATAATCGCGCGCCTTGAGTTCATAGACGTGCTTGACGGCCTGGCGGCTCAAGACATCGGCGCCGAGTCCGTAGATGGTTTCGGTTGGGTAGGAAACAACTTCGCCCCGTTTCAAAAATTGGACCGCCTGGGCAATATCCTCTTCGGCGGGCGATTTGGGGTCAATGCGGAGAATCGTGGTCAACGCTGCAACTCCCGATCTTTTGTCTCGATCGTTTCGGCCATCTTCCGGCGATACGCGGTTAACTTTTCTTGAAGCGATCGATCCGATGTGGCCAACATTTCAACGGCCAGGATGGCCGCATTCTTGGCACCCACTTTTCCCACGGCGACGGTCGCTACGGGAATACCCGGAGGCATCTGAACCGTCGCGAGCAAGGCATCGAGCCCATTGAGGCTCGAAGCCTCGAGCGGAACACCAATCACCGGAAGTGTTGTGTGGGCCGCGATAAAACCGGCAAGATGGGCCGCATATCCCGCACCGGCAATAAAAACTTTCGCACCGCCACCAATGGCTTCGTCGATCAGATGCTTCACTTTGTCGGGGGTGCGATGAGCCGAGGCAACGTGGATGCGATACGCAACGCCAAACTCCGCCAAAAGTTTCCCTGCGTCTTGCATCACCGGGAGGTCACTGTCGGAACCCATAAGGATGTAGACCTGAGGTGGCTGTGTCATATGAGTGCCCTCTTTCCAATATCCTTCCGATAGTGACATCCATCCCATGAAATTTTTTCGACCGCCGCGTAGGCCGCGTTGATGGCTTCGCCATAATTTTTCCCGAGTGCGGTCACATCCACAACACGACCGCCACTCGTCACCACGTTGGTTCCCTGTTTCGCCGTGCCAGCGTGAAAGACATGCACATCAGGAAGTACACTCGCATCGGCGAGGCCACGAATGACCTTTCCCTTTTCGTAGTCTCCCGGATATCCCCCCGAGGCCATCACCACACACACGGCTGGACGCGGATCCCACTCCAGGTGAATGTGATCGAGCGTTCCGTTCACCGATGCCACGAGAACATCAACGAAATCATTTTTCAGGCGCATCATGAGCGGTTGGGTTTCGGGGTCACCGAAGCGCACATTGAATTCCAAAAGGAACGGTTCTCCACGACAGACCATCAGCCCCGCGTAGAGCACGCCGGTGAAGGGACGACCTTCCGTTACCATACCCCGAATCGCCGGGAGCATGATCCGGTCCATGATTTTCTCATACATCCCATTCGCTACGATGGGTGCTGGAGAATAGGCCCCCATGCCACCCGTGTTCGGACCCTGATCATTATCAAAAACTCGTTTGTGGTCTTGGGACGAAGCGAGCGGAAGGATATGATTTCCATCGGAGACAGCGAGAAACGACACTTCTTCCCCCTGCAAACATTCCTCGATCACCACTGTTTTTCCGGCCTCACCAAAAACGCGGTCGACCATCATGGAGGTCACCGCCGTACGTGCCTCATCACGCGTGGCGCATACGACCACACCCTTTCCTGACGCCAATCCATCGGCCTTCACCACGACGGGGATCAGGCACGTGCTCACAAAGTTCAACGC
>JACQMA010000050.1 GCA_016203825.1 Deltaproteobacteria bacterium
CTTCCATATAGACCGCGATGAATCCCGGAAACTTCATAACCTGACCCGTGGCACGAAAGAGATACCGCGCAGCAGCACGGATATCAAAACCGGTTTGGTCGAAAATGGCCGGATTCATTTGCGATGCAACAAAACGTTTCCAAATGAGATCATAGAGTCGATAGACATCACGTTCGAGGTACGACTCCACGGCTTCAGGCGGATAGGCCATCGATGTGGGACGAACCGCCTCGTGGGCATCTTGCGCCCCCTTTTTACTCTTATAGATATTGGGCGTTTCCGGCAGTTGTTCTTTGCCAAATTTGGCTCCAATGAACTCGCGTACTTCCGCAAGTGCTGAATCCGCCGTACGAGTGGAATCGGTACGCATGTAGGTAATAAGACCGACGGGTCCCTCTTTGCCGATTTCAAGACCTTCATAGAGCATTTGCGCGAGTGTCATCGTCTTCTTGGCGGTAAACCCAAGCTTTCGCGCTGCTTCTTGCTGGAGTTTACTCGTCGTAAAGGGTGGCGACGGACGACGTTTTCGTTCGCTGCGCGTGATCGATTCGAGAATGAAAGGTTTTCCCTTGAGATCGGCCAGCACTTTGTTCGCCGCGGGTGCCTTCTCCAGTTTGAAATCCTTGCCGTCGATCTTGACGAGTTTCGATTCAAACGGCGGCGGTTTGCTTCCTTCGAGATGCGCCAAGATCGACCAGTATTCCTCGGCACGAAAGGCATCGATGTCTTTTTCGCGATCGCAGACGATGCGCACGGCAACCGATTGGACGCGACCGGCCGAGAGGCCGCGTCGAACTTTTTCCCACAGCAGCGGACTGATTTGGTACCCGACGAGCCGATCGAGAATGCGACGGGCCTGCTGCGCTTCAAAAAGATCGGGATTCAATTCCACCGGATGTTTGATCGCTTCTTTGATGGCACTGGCCGTGATTTCATTAAAGAGGGCGCGGTGAATTTTTGGAGTCGCTTTTTTTGATTTCGCCGCCAAACGAATTTCTTCGGCCACATGCCAGGCGATCGCCTCGCCTTCGCGATCCGGGTCAGGGGCCAAATAAACGGCATCGGCCTTCACCGCGGCATCAGTGATCTTTTTGAGAATCTTGGCCTTGCCCCGAATGACGACGTACTCCGGTGCAAAGTCCTTCTTGATATCGACGCCGAGTTTTTTCTCGGGCAGGTCTTTGACATGTCCTACCGAAGCCTGGACCTCAAAACCTCTGCCTAAATATTTTTTGATCGTCTTCGCCTTCGCCGGCGATTCAACGATAACCAGATTCCCCACACTCACCCCCGAAGTTGATACCGATGTCCCACGACCTCAACCACTTTGCCTTCTAAAACCAATTGCGTCAGCATACTGGCGGCTTCACGCGGCGCTTGTCCCATCTTCGCTGCAAATTCCTCGAGAGAAAAGATTGTAGCAGAAGAAGCGAGTGAGGGCGAGCCCTTAGCAGGAGGAATAAAAAAATCAAGATGGGCGATGACATCTCCCGCGGTTTCGACGGGGATCGCCCCTTGTTTGAGAAGTCCATTGCTGCCTGCCGTCTGCACACGTCCCGCTTCACCGGGGACCGCAAAGACATCGCGCCCCTGCTCAAGCGCCAAGCGCGCAGTGATGAGCGAACCACTCTTGACACCCGCCTCGACCACGACGACACCCAGCGAGAGACCGCTGATAATCCGATTGCGCTGCGGAAAATGCGAGGCATAGGCCCCGGTACCCAGGGAAAATTCCGAGATGATGAGTCCCTGGCGTTCGATCCGTTCGGCGAGAAAGCGATTGCGCTCCGGCGTTGGAACATCGACGCCGCTCCCCAAAACCGCGATCGTGAAACCACCGGCATCGAGTGCGCCAAGATGAGCAGCGGCATCGATGCCAAACGCCATGCCACTGACCACGGTGACGCCCGCCTTGGCGAGACCCGCCGCGATATCGAACGCCACACGTTTCCCAACATCGGTCGCCTTGCGCGCACCGACGATCGCAACGCACGTTGCATCAAGCGCACGTCGATCACCCCGAAACCATAGCTTCGGCGGTGGATCGTGAATTTCTTTCAGGAATTTTGGATACGCTTCGTCGTGGAGAAAAAAACAATCGCACCGGGACTTCATTCAACCCCCTCGCCCTGGCGCGATGTGGTGAGAACAACTTGCTTATGATTCAGATGACGGCTTTCCGTCAACCCTGTCTTTCAGTTCCTTGCCCACCTTGAAGAACGGCAGGCGCTTCGGCTTCACGTTGATCGACTGCCCCGTTCGAGGATTGCGGCCAACATAAGAACCATACTCCTTGACCGCAAAACTTCCTAACCCCCTGATTTCAATGCGGTCACCACGGGCCATCGCCTGCGTCATCGAATCAAAAATCAAATTCACCACTTCTTCGGCCTTATTTTTGGTCACTTTCGTCTTCTCAGAAACGATTTCAACCAGTTGCGACTTATTCATTTTTCGCCTCCATTTCTCCCTGCGTTTCGGCGAACACGAGTAATCCAGCGATATCACACAAGAATTTACCATTTTGCCCTGGGGGGTGTCAATTGAGGATTCCGAACTCCTTTAGGAGGCCTTCTGGGGCACCTTGGCGGAGAGTTTGATCGCTAAAAGGTTTTTTTCGTGTTTGGTGGGATATCCCAGCGCCGCCTCAAAAACCTTGCGCGTGACGGTGAGCCATGGCCGTGGCGGAAGCCCCGGATCGTGGAGGAGGACATCTTTCTCCCCCATTTCACAGACAACAACGAAGTGGCCGGAGTAACCAGCCTGCCCCGCGAGGCACGCGGCGTTGATGTTACATATAATGATAGAGCCATCCTTGAGAAACTGTTGAAAGTCCTTGATCGTGGGCAGCCGCACCTCGAGCGGGGCCGTCACCGCAAACTCACGGGCAAAGATAACTTCTTGTTTCATCTCGCTCATCGCAATCTGCGTGCGTCCAACTTCTTCACCACATTTTTCTAAAATATAGGCCTCACCCCGATCGGCCAGCGCGCGATAGTCAGATTCTTCGATGAGGCGCACGTCATAGCCACGCTTCAGAAGCCATAGCATCGCCGCAGTCGGCCATGTCCACTTTCCCGGCAATTTAGCGGAGATCGTGTCCAACTCGTCGTACGAATAATCGCGGTCCGGCTCAAAGACCTTGAGCGCCATCTTGAGCGCCGCCTGCCAGCAATGCGTCCCGTCACCGGTGTTGGGGTAAAAAGGAATGTTCATGGCTGAAAATTTATCATGCTCAGAGAGACAAGTCATTATTCTCATTTTGAGAACACATTCTTATTTTGATCATCAACGGATACCCATGATGAAGAACCTGCCTGCCCAAGTTATTGTTGTTGCAGAAAAAATTGAAACAGGAAACCGGTGTAAAGTGGCACGATATATGCTACCTTTAGCAGCAGTGAGGAAAAATTGAACTTCTCCCGTGGAGGTTGATCATGAAAAATTCTCATCTCACAGGTCGCTCATTCCTCTTTTTTTTGAGCCTCGCTACCATTTACGTGATGGGCACTGCACAATCATCTTCCGGAGGAGGATGCAGTGGGTCATCGCCCAATATTGGGACTGGTTCTTCTTCCGGCAGTGGAAGTAGCTCTTCCTCATCTAGCAGCAGCGGATCAAGCAGCTCCTCCGGTGGAGGGACCAGTAGCAGTTCAGGCAGTACCTCTAGTGGTGGGGGAAGTACCAGTGGATCGGGCAGCACATCCAGTGATGGAAGCGAGAGTGGAGACTCTTCTACAAGCGACCTTGGATGTGGTTGTTCGGCTGGTTGCACGACGAATCCTGACGGGAGTGAAACATGCAATTGGAGTTGCAGTGATGGGAGTGGTGGTGCTTGCACGAGGAATGTTGACGGGGGCGTAACGTGCCCTGGGAGCGAGGGTGGTTGCAGTGGGAGCGGAGGAAGCAGTGGCGGTAGTAGTACGAGCGAGAGCAGTGGTGGTGATGGACCGCAACCTTACCTCTCGTTTGGGAGAATTGTACCCTTCAATTTGAATATCCTCTATCCAAACGGTGAAACTGACAACTGGAGTGACTCAGAAAACACAAGGCCAAGGGGAATATTTCTTGAATTTGACTGGGACTATGGAGATATGCAGGACCCGCAATTTGTTGCGTCGAGTCTTACCAATGAGAATATACGGCTGACGACTGCCGGCGAAACGAGTCAACAGATCAATCTTGCCATGACGATAGTGAGGGAAAATGAATATGAAGGGTCACCCGGAAAGCTTCGTGTTGTTGCGGATGGTACCGGGGGTGCCTTTTGGTCGTGCAGAACCTATACGCTGACGATGATGGGTGGGCCATCGGGTGTCCTGGTTACGCACGGGGAGCGGCAATATGAGCTATCCGATGACGAAGGGAACCCAGTCCCCTCTGAAACAGTAACGTTTGCAGTACAACAATTTAATGGAGATGCATGCGACCGCGTCTACTGGCCGCAATAATCGATATGACTCAACCACCATCACGTCTTCTCTCAGCAGTTAAACGTGCAACACAGCACGGGTGGTCTGATCCCGTTTCGAAAGAAATCGATCAGGCTGCCAAGGTTTCAACACCTGATGATCTCGCGACGGCAGCAACGCGCCTCGCTCAGCTTTGTCCCAAGCCCGATGCCGCATCGCTCACGTCATCTCCGTGCAGGACGGTGGAACGACTCTCCGTTCAGGCCGCAGTCAAACGCAACATGCCTCAACTTCAAAAGGTCTATGACGATGCGAGACTCCGCGATGGAACACTCGAAGCCATGGTCGTCGTTCACGTCACCACAAACACCAACGGTGAACCGCTGCGCGTGGAGGCGAAGGTTCAACGCTCCGGGGAATCGGTTGTGGAAAAGCGACCCTTCAGCCAACAACAGGCCGAGCGCGTCCTTCGTGAAGATATTGAAAAAATCTTCGAGACTATGAAGTTCACCAACCTGAGCGGGCAACCGATGATCCTCGACATACCCATTCGGTTTCATCTCACCCCAAAATCAGCTCCAAAAGCACCCTCGAAGCGGCCTTGAAAATGCGACCGATGGCATTGCTTTCCCTTGGACCGGCGATATTCAAAATCTGAATATGATGATGCTGAAGCCAGGTGGTGAAGCGTTTGCGATTCACTTTCTTTTGAAGATCAAAGATGAGACACGGCTTATGAAGTTTCTTGGCACACGCAATTGTAAACGCCGTGCCGCCGGTCGGTTTGCCCCAACTGAGGATCAGCGTCCCATCGGAATCGCGCACATTCCATTCGGTGCGTTGCACATATTCTTCTGAAGGAGTCTCCTGCAACGGATAGCGTACATCGATCGCGCCATCTTCCGCGAGCCGTCCTTTCGGACACCAGCCGCCACACGGTATGCCGAGTTCGAGCGCCACATCGAGTGCCGCACGATCAACGCCCGTTTGTCCACCGGAGATGATTTTGGAAAGCTTCATGAAAAAATGTGACCCCGGCAGGAGTTGAACCTGCGACCTTCTGCTTAGGAGGCGGACGCTCTATCCTCTGCGCTACGGGGCCGAATATTTTGCGACAGTAAAATTTTCCCCGAAGAACGTGAACGAAGAACGGAACTGTCGCCAAATTTCGTTCTTCGTTTTTCGATCACGTTCCTTTCTATCCATATACAGCCAACGAACACACGGGGGCATGCGTAATTTTTTGGCGGCCGTTCAAGAAAGCGAGTTCGACGACAAACGCGCACTCAACGACCTTGCCGCCTTGCCTTGCCACCAACTCACATGCGGCATTGGCCGTTCCGCCGGTCGCCAACAAATCATCGATCACCACGACGCGATCGCCCTTTTTGACGGCATCGACATGCATCTCCACTGTCGCTGAGCCGTATTCAAGATCGTATGAAACACCGACGGACTTATACGGAAGCTTTCCCTGTTTGCGCACGGGCACAAAGGGAACCTTGAGGTTCAGTGCGAGTGGAGCCCCAAAGAGAAACCCGCGCGAGTCGATCCCGACAATGGCATCGACCTTTTGTTTCCGATAGCGATCGACAAAGGTCTTAACGACTTCAGAAAAGACCTCATGGTTTTTGAGGATCGGCGTGATGTCCTTAAAGACGATGCCCGGTTTCGGAAAATCGGGGACATCACGGATGTTGTCCTTGATCAGCTGCTCCATCGTCGCTCCTTTGTTATCATTTTTCGCCATCTCGTTTCGGCAGAAAAAATAGGGGATTGCGGGCGGTTTGTCCATGGCGGACTTCAAAGTGAAGGTGCGGGCCCGTCGTCCGTCCCGTCGTTCCCACCAGCGCAATCACCTGTCCAGCCTTCACCTCTTGCCCCTCCTTCACTTTATTCACACTGTTGTGGGCATAAGCGGTAAAAAAATCGTCTTTATGACGAACGAGAATCACATTGCCATAGCCGTTCATGCGACCGGAAAAGGCAACGACGCCATTTCCCGCAGCATGAATCGGAGTTCCACGTCCCGCCTTGATGTCGATCCCATCGTGACGACGCCCGTTGCGAAAACCGAAACCGGAGAGGACGCGGCCACTCACCGGCCACGTGAAACGCCCATGATCGGATTCAATCTTTTTCCCCCGTGCCGCGTGAACCTCCCCGCCTTTCCGCCTGGCACGATGGTCGGACGAAGCGCGCTCGATGGCTCGCTCCATCGGAAGTCGCTTCCACCCTTTATTCTTCGGTTTCGGCGGAATATAGAGCTTCGTCCCCACGACGACTTCCTGCGGATTTTCGATATCATTATATTCAGCAAGCTGCTGGGGATTGGCGCGGTAAAAACGCGCGATCGTCCAAAAGGTTTCGCCACGCCGAACCTGGTGAAACTGCCCGCGTGCGTTGTAGGACGTGGCACAACTTGAGAGAAGAAGGAAAATAATTAAAAGCGATATACGGCAGCCTGTCTGCTCGACCCCCTGCGGCGGTTGCAGTGGCCACCTCCTCGGGGGAATCTCGCAGCGGCTGCCATGAGGCATTATTCCTCCCTCCATCCATGCTCTCCCACGAGTTTCACGAATCGACATCCGGTCAGGCGGCGCTCTTCAAAGCGATCACGATTTCTCGTGATCAAAAGGAGTTCCTGAACGTCACCCTCTCCGACCGGAATCACGAGGCGACCGCCATCGACGAGTTGATCACGAAGTGCCTGCGGAATGATCGGCCCGCTCGCCGTAACGAGAATCGCATTGAACGGTGCCTCTTCCGGCCAGCCGAGTGTGCCATCTCCGATCCGAAACGAGATGTTCTTATAATGAAGACGATACAAAATCTTGCGAGCGTGAATAGAGAGACCCGAGTGACGTTCAATGCTGAAAACCTGCTTGACGACTTCGGCCAAGACGGCCGCTTGATATCCCGAACCCGTTCCAATCTCGAGGACGCGATCATCTGCTTGAGGTTCAATCGCCTCGGTCATCGCAGCAACAATGAGTGGTTGTGAAATCGTTTGTCCCTGACCGATGGGCAGCGGTCGATCGAGGTAGGCTTGCTCTTCCATGCCCGCACTCACAAAGGCGTGACGCTTCACCTTGCCCATCGCCGCAAGTATTCGCTGATCGCGGATTCCGCCGGGAATCAACTGCTCCGTCACCATGCGACGTCGAGCGACTTCGAAGGGATCCGCATCTCGCCCACGGCGACGTTCGTGCATCATCAGAGTTTCCACGTGCTGATCCGTTCGAGCACCGTGCGATCGGTCATATCGACACGCAGCGGCGTAATCGAAATCTTTCGGGCGCGGATCGCGTTGCCATCCGAATGAGGGATGTCATCGACGCCGGCTTCATTGCCCCCGATCCAAAAGTAGGGATGTCCTCGCGGATCGATCTTCTCGATGATGATGTCGCCATAATCGCGTTTTCCCTGGATGGTGAACGCATAGCCGCGAATGCGACTTTGACTCACGTTCGGAACATTGACGTTGAGAATAATCCCTTCGGGAAGATGTTCCTTGAGGACACGCCGGGCCAGCTTTGCGACAAAAGCGGCAGCAGGTTCAAAACGAAATGGCTCGTGCCCCGTAACCGAAACTGCAATCGACGGGATTCCCAAAATACCTCCCTCGACGGCCGCAGAAACCGTGCCCGAATAGTGCACGTCTTCACCCAAGTTCGTCCCATGGTTGATCCCCGAGACCACAAGATCGGGCAGGCGCGTAAGGATTTTATTGATCGCCAGATTCATGCAATCGGTCGGTGTCCCGTTAACCGCATACTGCAGTGGCCCCACTTTCGTCACCCGCAGCGGTTTATGGAGGGTCAGCGAATGACTCGAGGCGCTTCGCTGTTGATCGGGGGCCACAACGATCACCTTCCCCACACGCTTGAGGGCACGAATCAATGTCTGGATGCCGCTCGCATAAATACCATCATCATTGGAAACGAGGATCAATGGTCGATGAGAACGCTTGCGTAATTTTTGGTGATGGCTCGGTGGCATAGGCTCGTAGCGGTCCTGTCTGCTCGACCCCCTGCGGCGGTTGCAGTGGCCACCTCCTCGGGGGAATCTCGCAGCGGACCGCCTGGACGTGCTGTGCTACGCAATGAATAGTGACCTGTCAATTCCATTCCCCTTGATTTTCCACGCGATGATGCTACGCCGCGTGACACGTGAGCGACGCCTATCGAAAATCCGGCGTGAACATCGATGAAGGCAACCTTTTCGTCGATCGCATCCGTCCTTTTGTTGAGCGCACCCACCATGCAGGCGTCCTTGGCGGCATCGGCAGCTTCGCCGGTTTCTTTCGACCCGATCTTGTGAACCTCAAGGA
>JACQMA010000052.1 GCA_016203825.1 Deltaproteobacteria bacterium
GACCTCTACTTTTTTGACCGGATGCTGACCGAAGGCGGTCGTTGGGTATTTTTTGGCGTAGCGTTCAAAATAGTGTTGGAGGAGTCTTTCCGCGCGATGTCGTGGCGGAAGACGACCACCACAGGAGAGAAGAAAACAACACGCAAGACCCATCAGAAGGAAACGCTTCATGGGCCGCGCAGGTATCACGCCGTATGGCTCCCTGCAATGGTTTACTGATAGCTGGTGGAGGAGTCCGATACCGCGACCGGTTCATCGTAGGTGATGGAGCCAAAGTAGGCCGGGGCGCGTTCGGTGACCTCGACGGCCGCGAGAAATTCGCAGAAGAAATTCCGTGAGGCGAAGGCATAACCCGGATGTTCAAACCGACGCACAATGTCGGCAATATCTTTTGTGCCCAGCTGTGTCACCGCGCGCCGCATGCGACCGAGGCCGGAGTTATAGGCGTTGATCGCCAGCGGCCAGCTTCCCAGATCATCATAATTCTCCTGCAGAATTTTTGCCGCTGCTCGAGTTGCGAGGATGGGATCGCGTCGATCGTCCACATGGCGACCAACCATGAGACCGTAACGACGTGCTGTACTCGGCATAATTTGCCAGAGTCCGCTGGCGCCGACCGCCGAATGCGCGGCCGGGTTAAACATGGATTCCACAAAGACGAGTCGCGTGAGTTCCATCGGAAGGCCGCGCGCTTCAAAGATCGCCTCCATTTCGCCCAACATGCGTCCGGAGTACTTCAAGCCTTCAACGAATTTGTCTTTGAGGCCTTGCTGAGCGCGGATCCGATCTGCAGCCGCAAGATATTTTTCGCGTCCTCCGGGGAGAGGCTGAAAAGTCTTGTAGATCATCCACTCGTCGTCCGTAAAACCGCTGGCGGTTTCTGACGACGCAATACGCTGCAACATTGCTTTGATAGTGTTGCGCGCATCCTCGACCGTTGCTTCGACGCGTTTCTCCTTCTCGAGATCGTTCAGAAACGGATCGCGGCGGGTGTCCGTGACATCCAGAACGCGATAGACGATCTTCAGGTCACGCGCATCGTGCAGGACAATCTGGTTGCTCGTGTAATCGGCATAAATCTTCTTCCAAAATTCGACATCAGGAGCGAGGGTTGCAGGAACCGTGAGCCAGTCAGGACGTTGCTGCCCTTTTGCATTTCGCATCGCTGCGGCGGTTGCAAGGCTTGAAGGTCGCGCAAGCGGTGGTCCCCCTTTGATGACTTCAGGCGTCACTGCCTCCGTTGGCGCTTCCACTTTTACACGTGGTTCCGGGACAAGAAGGCCCATCGGAAGTTGTGGCTCCGGCTCGGGAGTGAAGCGCGCAATGACGGTTTGACCGGGAGCTTCTTGTGGCACGAATGTGGTTTTTGTTGTTTCCGGAAGCTGAACCAGTGAAGCCATGGGAAGCGACATTTCGGGAGCCGAGGCCACTGCCGTGTGGGGAACCACGCCGGGGAGATAGACAAATGTCAGGCACACGAATCCGAGGGCGAGACAGAACGCCAAGAGATTATTAATGATCACGCGCTCTCGACTCATAGAGATGCCTCATTTTAACGTGATTCCGCAATTGTGGAAACAATTTTTAACTGGCCATCGTGCACGTCCGCACCCCCTCGATGCAAGCCGTTGCCAAGGATGGCAAAGGCCGTCATATCGCCACTTGCAGTCGGTATGTATCCGGCAAGGCTGGCAACGCCATCGAGCGAGCCGGTCTTGGCGCGCAGCTTGCCGCGGAGGAGACCATCTTCGGACCAGCGTTTCATCGTTCCATCGACCCCCAAGATTGAAAACGACGCGACCATATCGGCCTCGGTCGTAAAGTTTCGGTAGGATGCTGCAAGGACGCGAACAAGGGCACGCGCGGAGATACGTGAAGCCTCCGAGAGACCAGAACCATTTTCGATGTGCGCCTCCTGCTTGGAGATTCCAAGCGAGTTGAGGTAATCGTGATAGACCGCAACTCCCTTGGCGGTACTTCCCGGAGTGCCTTTTTTAGCGGCACCGATGTGTTTGGTGATTTGTTCTGCGACGAAATTGTTGGAAAACTTGTTCATGTCGCGGACGATCAGCGCAAGCGGTTTCGATGGCTCTTTGGCGAGGAGGATGGCACTACTAGGGACTCCTCCTTCACGTACACGTCCGGTGAGCAGAATCCCATTTTGCTGAAGCACTTCTCGCGCAATCGCACCGGCGTAGGTGACGGGATTCTCAACGCTTCGGTAGAAACTCAAAGGTTCCTTGAGTCCTGCCGGAACCGTTCCGCTGACGGTCCATGTCTCATGATCACCTGAAGGCTGACGCTGGATGACGATGTTTTCTTTTTTGGTGGTCTTCACACGGTTGATAAGTCGAATGTACTCGGTTGCAGGTTCAATCGAGACGCGTGCCGACTCGCCAACATTTGCCCCCGGTGAAACGAGGACCTGTGCCGAATTAAAATTGATCGCGACGGCAGAGGTCTTGGCGGTAAACGCGCGCCCTTCATCGCCTTGCTTCGTGGTGTACGGGACGTTATCAAAGAAGGAATTGTCGATGACGAGATCACCTTCAATGCGCTGCACCCCTTCATGCAGCAGCCGCCGGGTCATGCGCCAGAGTTGTTCGGAGACAAGAAAAGGATCACCGTCACCCTGGATAAAAAGGGTACCAATGTTCCCGGCGGCGTCCGGTCGGCGGTCGGAAAAGAAATGCGTGGTGAAACGATAATCAGGACCGAGGAGCGTGAGCGCCGCGGCGGCCGTCACAATCTTGGCGCACGAAGCGGGATTGAGTGCGAGGTTAGGATTGATGGCAACGAGCTCGTGTCCGTCGTCGACGCGCATGGCGACGACCGCCGTGCGTGCAGGATCAAACGCGGGTTGGTGGACAAGTCGTGAGATCGTTGCTTGCAACGTGTTTTCTGCTGTTGCTTCGTACGGCAGCAACACGAGACATATACCGAGGAGCAAAGATTGACTTGTCGTGCGATGACTTTTAAGAGTGTTGGCCATGACGCTCGAGCGTTCCTTAGGTGAACACTTCATTATCGGTTTTCCCGGCAAAAAGCCATCAAAAGAGTTTCTCGCGTTTCTTGAGGAGGCATCAATCGGCGGAGTCATTCTCTTTGCCGAGAATATTGCTTCTCCGAAACAACTCCGGGAACTCACGACCGAACTTCAAGATGCGGTCGGGAGGACGCTGCTCATCGCGATTGACCATGAAGGCGGCCGCGTCTTTCGTTGTCCCAAACCTTTTACGCACTTTCCGCCGATGGCCGAGGTCTCCAAGGCGGCGCAGAAGGAAGGAAAGGGGCTTGTATTTGAAATTGGCAAAACAATGGCCACGGAACTTCGCGCGAGTGGGGTGAATTGGAATTTGGCGCCGGTTCTCGATGTCGCAACGAACCCTTTCAATCCCGTCATCGGTGATCGATCGTTGAGTTCCAATCCACAGGTGGTGGCAGACCTCGGGTGTGAATTCATCCGCGGTCTTGAGGCAGGTGGGATCATGTCGTGCGGAAAACATTTTCCCGGTCATGGCGATACCGATCTCGACAGTCACCTTGATCTTCCTCAACTTCCTCATACGCGCAAACGTTTTGACGCGTGCGAGTTTATTCCGTTTCGCGCGGCGATTGCGGCGGGCGTTCCGGCGATCATGACGGCGCACCTGCGCGTGCCACTCCTCGATCCCGTGAATCCGGCGACGATTTCAACGTCAATCCTCACGGGAATTCTTCGCAACGAATTGGGATTTGATGGCGTGATCGTGAGCGATGATCTCGAGATGAAGGGGATTGCGAACCTGATGCCGATTCCAGAAGCAGGTCTCCGATCGCTCGTGGCCGGCTGCGATATGGTCATTCTCCGGCGAGACCTCACGATTCAGCAGCAGTTGGTTCAACTCCTTCATGATGCCGTCGACCGAGGCGTCATCCCGA
Organism: Deltaproteobacteria bacterium; assembly: GCA_016203825.1. GTDB lineage: Bacteria > UBA10199 > UBA10199 > 2-02-FULL-44-16 > 2-02-FULL-44-16 > JACQMA01. Next base: position 3,922 of record JACQMA010000052.1, read on the forward strand.
AGCCGCAGCTCGACGCCTCGTACCAGCGCATCGCCCGCGCCAAAGGCCGGTATCTCTGAGGTGTCCGACACTTTTGCTGGGCACCCATGTAGGGTACCCGCAAAAGGAGTCGGACACCTTCCTGTGGCAATACTCTTGCATTGTTCCTCTCTGTGACCGGGGTGGGTTGGGCCCATACCCGGAAAAAATCGAATGATTTCAATGGTTCACCACGCTGTCCCCAGGAGGACGTGGTGAGTGGAGTCCACAGATGCTGAAAAAAAGCGATTGGGATCTCGTAGGGGGGCAATCGAAGCGGATCCATGACCAGGGGAACCAGACTCGTGCCGAAGGGGCCAAGGTGGAGCAGCAAAAGGCCCTGAAGATCGCCGAGAACATGGCTCATCAGGCAAGTCTCCCCGACAAAGTGGATACCTCTCGCTCGCCTGAATTAGCGAAAGGTCCGATACGAAATGCGCCTGACACGGCGCCCGTGGTTCAGAAGGATCGCGCCGAAGTCGCGCATAAATCGGGTCAACAGGCCGAGACACAATTTCAAAAAGCGAGTGATGCGGCCAAGGAACTTCAACATTTGAGCACGAAGCTCCCGGTGGGTGGCGAGGGTGCTGATGCTTCAAGGGCATCGCGTGGTGCCGTAGCGACCAAGGGTCAGGTCAACGAAGCCCATGTCCAGCAAAAACCGATCAGTGTTCCCACGGCGAGTGCGATTCCTGCGCAATCGCAGGGTGCCAAACTCGTCACAAGTTTTGTGCGCGCGGAAAAAGGAAGGCCAACGGAGAAGCAACCAGCAGCTCCTGAGCGATCTCCGGATAAAACAAAATCAACGGATGGTCGCGAGATCGTGCAACACACAGACGCTCGTAACGTGACCCAGGCAGGGCTTGCGGCCGGCGGCGACCAAGCGGTTCGCGGTTCGACCGCGAAGCACACGGACCCCGATGTCAAAAAGATTGATGGCGAAGAGGAACCACCAGCAAAGTCTGGCGTCGTCTCGGCCCATTCGGCAGGAGCAGGTGCGAGCAAGGGACTGCGCAATCTCGAATCGGGCGTCTCCGCAGATGCAGGCGGGAGTGACGGCGAAACATCTGATCCATCGGGCGAAATTACGACGGTCGTGCGTGACGTTCCTCTACTCCCCGAAACGGATCCGAATCTCGTTGTCTTTAATGAATATGATGAAGACCGACCCGGCATTGAAGTGATCAAGTCAAAGGCACAAGTTCTCGAACGCTACGTGGTCAAAGGACTCGAAGCGCGGCTGGCCGAGATTGCGGAGTTTGATCAGAAATTAACGGATGGTTTGAGACCGCTGGTCGAGCGCGTCAAGACGGAAGATCCGGAATTGCGTGAACTTCTCGTCACCGCGCGCTTTATCACCAATGTTTACGGGATGACATAAACATATGAGTTTTAGTCCCAACAGTTACACGTCACGCGCGCTTCGATCCGATCCCCAGATCGATTTTGGCCTCTGGGGTGCGGCGTATATGACCGGGGGAACCGGATTCAACGGGGCACTCTCACGTCTGACCGCCAACGCCTCCGGGAACCCTTGGTCGAGTGCGAATCCGTTTGGGTCATCATTTATGATGGGGGGTTTTGGAACCTTTCGTGCACCGTTTTCGAATCCCTTTGGCGGGAATGCAGGTTTTGGCTTTGGCCGCTTCTCGCCGACGACACAAAAATATCTCGACGGTTATTTCAGTCGTCGTCCCCAACTGTCGCCGTTCGGAGGGTTTGCCTCGAGGCCGCAGCAGGCGTCGGCGTCTGGGCCTCCTCCTTCATCAGGGGCAGCGAATCGAACCAATATGAATGTCGATGCGTCGACGACACCACCACCCGCAAAAAAGCATGCACGACCGTTGTCATCGGCGAGTGGTGCCGCGGCACCAACGACCACAGCGCTCTCTACA
>JACQMA010000051.1 GCA_016203825.1 Deltaproteobacteria bacterium
AAAGAAGAGGAAGAGGCGAAGAAGAGTTTGCTGACCGAAACGTCCACGACGGATGAGAAGGATACCAAGGGCGATAAGGAGACCGAAAAGAAACCTATCGTCGATGTGCCGAAACTGCTTCCGAAAGAGCCGACGTTCAGCCAGGTGGCGGAACACTTGCTGCGACCGGTGAAGCTCCCGGACGGTGTGTATTTTAAGGACATTGCGGTGGAACACGATCCGCGCGCCGTCAATGCCGGAAAAGTGACGCTGGCTTTTTTCCCCAATGGCTACGTCGAGGCGGCGGTGATCAATTTGCGCGACGAAGATGATGAGGTTCACTATTCGCTCAAAACAAAGCCCGTCCTGGGAGAGGTGAGCATTGAATCAGAGTATCGAACGCTCGAAGAATAGACGCGGTTTCTCGCTTTTGGAAATCATGGTCGCAACCGCGATCCTGACGTTTGCGCTCGTGGCGGTGATGACGGCGCAGGGAAACACGCTGCTCACAAGTCGTCGCGCCGAAGTCCTCACGACCGCAACGATTCTTGCCAAGCAAAAAATGGCCGACGTGGAACTCGAACTCAACAAGGCGATCCGTCGTGGTGAATTTCCCGAAGAGAAGACGGAAGGGGGAAAGTTCGACGAACCGTTTGAGGAGTATCGTTGGAAGACGGAAATCAAGCGCGTGTCGCTGCCCGCACCGGCCGTCGGTGAGGACGGGAGTCTTCAGGCGATGGTGGGGAAACAGCTCACGGAGGAAATTGGAAAGAATGTGCGTGAGGTACGGCTTACGGTCATCTGGGATGAGTCAGGCGAAGAACAGAGCTTCGATGTCGTCACGCATATCGTTCATCTATGAGAAAAAACGGATTTACATTGTTGGAAGTCATGGTGGCTGTCGTGATTCTCGGCTTCATCATGGTCTTGGTCCAAGGGACGACGTCACAACTCCTCGATGCGAAAGACCGCATCGAATCGCGCGATCGTGCGTTGCAGATGTCGCGCGGGACGCTCGATAAAATTGCGAGCGATGTAAGTCTCGCCTTCTTGTTGCGCAGCTCCGCAATGCCGGAGGGAACGCCAGGACTTACCCCTGAAGCCATACCGACAGCGACGACGCGACCAAAGTTGGTTACTTTTTTTATTGGCGAGGAGCATGGCGATCGCGACAGTCTCCGCTTCACAACGCTCGCGCATCGCCGCCTCTATCGCAGCAGTCACGATTCCGATCAGGCACGCGTGGCCTACCAGGTCGAAGCCTCTGTCGACGATCCGTCGCAGATGAATCTCGTTCGCATTGAACTTCCATGGCTCGGCGATACCGCGAGCGTTGAAGGGAAAGCACTCACTGTCGCCGAGGGGATTCGATCATTCAACCTTGAATATTATGATGTGCGCACTGATGAGTGGAAAAAGGAGTGGAATACGGAGCTTGTCGATTGGAGTGGACGCATCCCTGAAGCGATTCGCGTTACGATTGCCTTTCCGGACCCCGAGGTCCCGGATGATCCGGCGCGCGACATCGTTTTTCAAACGAGTGTACGACCGTACTTGGCTTCGGGACCCTTGAGCCCATGAAGAACGAACGCGGCATGGCCTTGATCCTCGTGTTGTCCGCGATCACGATCCTCTCGGTCGCGGCCGTTGAGTTCGCTTACAATACGAACGTTGCGTATCAGCTCGCCGTTGGAGAGAAAAATCGCTTGCAAGCGACCTACCTCGCGAGATCGGCATTCGAATTCATGCGGCTCGAACTCAAATACGATCGTGTCTTTCGCCAGATCGTTCAGCAGCAGGGTTTAGGTCAGATGTTGGGGGACACCGCGCAGATGCCGCTCTGCCAACAATTTCCGCTCTCGACGGGACTCGTGCGCATGGTCTTCTTAGGTGGTGGCGTGGAGGGTGAGGCTATCCCTGAAGACGTCAAGCGGATGGTGAGCATGTCCGAAGAGGAACAGGCGAGTTCGTTTCTCGATTTTGAAGGCGATTTCGATGCAACGTGCATCGATGAAGCAACGAAGTTTAACCTCAACACGTTTTCAACGATGAATCCCGATCAGACGGCCGCCGAGGGACAGTTGAACAGTTATTGGCAATATCGTCTGGCACTTGTCCAGTTTTTGAAGAATCCAAAGTATGCCGCCCTCTTTGAGTTGGCGGACGTGACGCCGGAAGATGCGGTGCGAAACATTGCCGACTGGATTGATCCGAATGACATGATCGATGAATCACCGGGGCGCACCGGCGGGCCGGAAGGCTCGCTCTACGAGCGCGCCGGGATGACGTATCAGGTGAAAAACGGAAAATTATTATCGCTTGCGGAAGCGTACCAAATTGTCGGTGTCAGCGATGATTGGTACAGCGAGCTCAAGAATAATTTTACCGTGTATGGCGACGGCAAGGTCAACATTTGTTCGAGTGAACGCCCGGTGATTGAAGCGGTCATTCGGCGGTATGTCGGTTCGATGACGAATCCGCCGCCGATTCGTCTGGAGGATCCGGAGGTCATGGATCGCCTCGTGCAAGCGGTGGGTACCGGATGCCAAACAGCGGCCGGTGGCGATCAACAAGTCCAGGCCGTGTCGGCGAGTCTCACGGCGGCGCTCAATCCCGCGACCGAAGGCGGGACGCAGGGCCAAGTCGGCGGTCGCGGTGGTGTCGACCGGGGTCTCCAACAGCTCATCACGGGAAGTACGCGTTTCTTTACGCTCACGATGACGGGTCAGGTCGATCAAACGACCGTGAAAATGACCGCGGTCGTCGACACCCAAAACGCCAACGCCACTCAATGGCCCGTGTTGTACTGGAAGGTGTATTAGTGTTATAAGAAAACGCTATGCCTCAGAGGATTGTTGGAATTGATGTTGGGAGTTATTCGGTCAAGGTCGCCGAGGTCGTGCGCAGTTTCCGCACGTTTGAGTTCGTCAATTTTTTTGAACGCCGTATCCAGTATAATGAACTTCTCGCCCCCGAAGAATCAACCGCGATCGCGCTGCAGGGTTTGATCGACGACCAACGCCTCGAGTGGGACATGGCCGTCGTGGGTTTTCCCGGACAGCGCGTGTCATCGCGACTGCTGACATTTCCATTCGGTGGCGCGAAAAAAATTGAACAGACGGTCCGCTTCGAGATCGAATCCTACATTCCGTTTGATGCGAACGAGGTCCTTCTCGACTACACGACCGTGTGGTCGACGAAAGATGCCTCGCGCGTGCTCGTCGTCTACGCGCCGAAGGCAGAAGTGGGGAAAGAACTCACGACGTTGCAAGGCGTTGGCGTCGATCCGCGCTCGATTGGCGTCGAAGGGGTTGAGCTTGTCAATCTCGTGAACTTGGGTCTCTCGCCGCCGGAAGGGGCCTATGCCATCCTTGATGTGGGTCACGAGAAGACGACCCTTGCCATCTGCCGCGGCCGACGCGTTGGTTTCATT
>JACQMA010000031.1 GCA_016203825.1 Deltaproteobacteria bacterium
TACAAACTCCTTCCGGTTATGCCGTCTTTGCTTCTTCGGCGTAGACGAGTAACGGCTTTGCCTTCTTGAGAATGACTTCTTCGCTGACGATAACCTCGCGGACACCGGTCTGCGAAGGAATGTCATACATTACGTCCAGCATGACAGATTCAAGGATCGCGCGCAAACCACGCGCGCCACTCTTGCGACGAATCGCCTCGCGCGCCACGGCCTCGAGCGATCCGGGCGTAAAGGTGAGTTTCGCCCCCTCGAGCTCAATGAGTCGCGCGTACTGCTTGGCAAGGGCATTGCGTGGCTCCGTCAAGACCTTCACCAAGGCAGTTTCATCAAGCTCATCGAGTGATGTCGCAATCGGGCACCGACCGATAAATTCCGGGATCATCCCGTACTTCATGAGGTCTTCTGTCGTGATCTCGCGCAAGAGTTCGCTGAGTTTCTTCTCGCTCTTGCCCTTCACGGCGGCACCAAAGCCCATCCGCTTTTCGCTGACGCGACGTTCAACAATATCCTCGATGCCGATGAACGTCCCGCCCAGAATGAAAAGGATGTTGGTCGTATCCACCGGGATAAATTCTTGTTGTGGGTGCTTGCGTCCACCCTTCGGGGGGACACTCGCAATTGTTCCCTCGATGATTTTCAGGAGCGCCTGCTGGACCCCCTCGCCGGAGACATCGCGCGTAATGGAGGGGTTTTCACTCTTGCGCGCAATCTTGTCGATCTCATCGATATAGACGATCCCGCGCTCGGCCTTCGCCTTGTCGTAATCGGCGTTTTGCAAGAGCGAGAGGATAATATTTTCGACGTCTTCGCCGACGTAACCGGCTTCCGTGAGCGTCGTCGCGTCGGCAATCGTAAACGGCACACGCAGCATTCGTGCCAACGTCTGGGCAAGGAGCGTCTTTCCAACACCCGTGGGGCCAATGAGGAGGATGTTCGACTTTTGAATCTCGACACTCTCCGACGTCAGCCGCTGGTTTTGTTCAATGCGTTTATAATGATTGTGCACGGCGACCGAAAGGATCCGCTTCGCGCGTTCCTGACCAATGACATATTCATCGAGCATGCGGTGGATTTCCGTTGGCTTTGGAACCCCAGTACGAACGGCCGCATCGTGCTCGCGCGTCGTTTCTTCGGCGATGATGTCATTGCACAACTCGATGCATTCATCGCAGATATAGACCGTCGGTCCCGCGATGAGCTTGCGGACCTCGCGCTGATTTTTTCCGCAGAAGGAACACGTGAGATTCACCAAATCGTCCACCGGGGGGCGCGTGTTCACGAGGCCACCCCCGCGAGTTTCACCTTGGTCGGACGATAGGTCACGACCTCATCGATCAGACCGTAGATCTTCGCCTCATCGCTCCCCATAAAGAAATCGCGATCGGTATCATTTTGGACCTTCTCGATCGGCTTCCCCGTGTGTTTCACAATGAGACCATTTAACTTCTCCCGCATCTTGAGAATTTCTTGGGCGTGGATGGCAATATCGGACGCCGCCCCCTGAAAACCGCCGAGCGGCTGATGGATCATGATCCGCGCATGGGGCAACGCAGAACGCTTTCCCGGCGTCCCCGCCGCCAGGAGGATTGCCCCCATACTCGCCGCCTGTCCCATGCACAATGTCGAAACATCGGGACGAATGTACTGCATGGTATCGTAGATCGCCAACCCCGCGGTGACGACCCCACCAGGGCAATTCACATAAAGGTGGATGTCCTTGTCGGGATCCTCTGACTCCAACACAAGGAACTGGGCAATAACGCAGTTGGCAAGGTCGTCGGTAATGGGCTGACCAATGAAGACAATCCGCTCTTTGAGGAGGCGAGAGTAGATGTCATAGGCCCTCTCGCCACGACCTGACTGTTCGATCACCATGGGGATCAGTTCATTTTTGACCACGAAACCCCCTGTTTTCATTCATTTTGATGCTCTTTTTTACTTTTTTTCTCATTTTTTAGGCTTTACACGCTTAATTTTAGACTTCGCCACCACGAAATCAAGGGCTTTCTCGAGTAAAAGTTCGCCTTCGATCCGTGGAAGAAGGTTATTTTTCTCGATATGGGCCTTCAATTGCGGCAACGGTTGTCCTAAACGGGCAGAAAGGAGGTTTAAGCGGGTTTCTCGTTCATCGGGAGTCACCGCCAGGTTCTCCTTCTTGGCAATGGCACTGACCAGGAGAAACCCCCTCGTCCGAAGCTTTGCCTCTTCATAATTCTGTTTCACGAAGATCTCGGCGGTTACTCCCGCTTGCTCCAATGTTTGGCCCCGCGCCTCAAGCTCGCGGTTAAAACCCTCGAGCATGCTGGACAGTTCAGCAGAAATCATCGTTTCGGGGACATCGATCGGATATTTTTTCGCCAGTTCCTCGATCACCTGCCGGTGGAGTTTTCGGCGTTCAAGCTCCTCCTTGACCTCGCCTATGCGCTTTCGAATATCATCACGAACCTCGGCAAGGTTTTGTTTTCCCACACCCTTGGCAAAATCATCGTCAAGCTCTGGCACAATTTTGCGACGAACATCTTTGACCTCGACGTCAAACTCTCCGGCCTTTCCCGCAACATCTTTATTAAAATAATCGTTCGGATAGGTGAACGTGATGTGGCGATGCTCGCCCGCCTTCATGCCGCGAATCTCCGTTTCAAACTGAGACAAGAGACGGCCCGCACCATAATCGACGACAAAATTCTTGGCCTCGCTCCCGGTGAAGGGCTTGCCGCCCGCGGTCCCCTTGAAGTCGATGAGGGCGACCATGCCCGCATCGACGGTTGCATCGGTCACCGGTTCGAGCTGTGTCATGCGCTGACGAAGGACCTCGAGTTCACCGGTCATTTCAGCGTCGCTCACTTCAACTTCCTGACATTCGAGCTTGAAGCCCGCATACTCATCGACCACGACCGTGGGATAGACATCGAAGACGGCACGGTAGTGAAATGGCTTTGATGCCTCATAGGGTTTTGCTTCAATGTGGGGATCGGAAATGGGGCGTGCCCCGACCTGCCGAATGGCGTCAAGATACGTCGCGCGCACAACAGTCTCGGCAATTTCCCGGGCGAGTGCCTCGGGACGAAGCCGCTGGGCCACCATCTCCGGCGGGATTTTCCCCTCGCGAAATCCGGGGACCTTCATCTCTTTGCCCACCTGGGCGAGCGCCTGCACACGACACTGCGTCACCATCTCGGGAGACACCTCGACCGACACTGCCTGACTTACCGTATTGATCGTCTCGAGCGTCGCTTTCATCATAGTGAATAACGTTATTCCAAAAATAAACCACGAGCACCAGTCAAAAATCATCCAACGTCTTGCTTTCCAAGCAGAACCGCTCTATGGGTCTTCATCAAAGGGGGAACCATGCTTTCTAAAACAATCGAAAAGGCCTTGAACGAGCAAATTCAAGAGGAGTTGTATTCGGCACACATCTATCTCTCGATGGCGGCGTATTGCGACAACCTCAATTTACCGGGTTTTGCCCATTGGTTTCGCACGCAATCGGAAGAGGAACGCGCTCACGGGATGAAATTGTACAGCGCCATCGTCGATCGTGGCGGGCGTGTCGTCCTCGGTGACATCAAAAAACCACCGACCGAATTTAAATCAGTGTTGGCCGTCATGGAACAATCACTCGCGCATGAACAAAAAGTGTCGGCGTCGATCCACAAGATCTATACCCTCGCGCAGAAGGAAGACGACTACGCCACACAAGTCATGCTTCAGTGGTTTATCTCGGAGCAAGTCGAGGAAGAGGCGTCCGTCTCGCAGATCGTCGAACGGTTGAAGCTCGTGGGCGAGAAGAGTGCGTCGCTTCTCTACTTCGACAAAGAATTGGGAAAACGCGGAAAAGAGTAAGTCCTTGGCTTCCTACCGTGTGAAACTCCTTGAACGCCGGGAAATCGCCGCCGACACCATGGCGTTCTTTTTTGAGAAACCCGCCGATTATCACTACCTCGCTGGTCAGTATTTCGTGATCACGCTGATCGACCCACCAGAAACCGATACCGAAGGAAATTCACGTTCGCTGACCATTGCAAGCGCTCCTCATGAAGCACACCTTATGATCGCCATTCGCATGCGTAATGCGGCCTTCAAGCGCGTCCTCAAAACGATGCCGCTCGGAGTAGAAGTCAGAATCAGTCGTGCGTTGGGGAACATCGTTCTTCACGATGATGCGAAACGTCCGGCGGCGTTTCTCGCCGGTGGCATCGGGATTACACCCTTTCGCAGTATCATCGTTGATGTGACCGCGCGAAAACTTCCCCATCATCTTTACCTTGTGTATGCGAATCCAAGACCTGAAGACACCGCATTTCTCGATGAACTCACGGAGCTTGCTCACAAAAACAAACGCTTCACCTTTGTCCCCACGATGACGCGGGTGGAAGCATCTTCTCCGTCATGGAATGGCGAACGCGGGTACATCACACCGGAGATGTTGTGGAAATATATACCTGATGTCGCTGCCTCGATGTATTCCATCGCCGGTCCACCGAAGATGGTGACGGCCATGTTAGCACTTTTGGATGACATGGGCATCAACCTCGCCTCCATCCACGCCGAAGAATTTACGGGATATTAACGAGAAACTTCGACACAGACGTCATCGCCCACAATCGTCACGGGATAGGATGGTTGATCGTGGGCCCAGGGGGTGTCGTCGGAAACTTTTCCGGTGGTCACACTGAATTGTGCGGCATGAAGAGGACATTCCACCGTTGAGCCGTCGAGACATCCTTCATGCAGAAATCCACCGGCGTGGGAACAAATATTCTCGATCGCGTAGATGGTCCCATCAACGTTCGCGAGAAGAATGTCCTTCCCGTTCACCTGCACCTGGATCATCTTCCCCTTCGGGACGTCTTTCACCTTGGCAACGGTCACCTTCAATGCAGTGCCTCATCACGATTCAATGCAAACGGGGCAATCACGACATCGAACTGTTCGCCATCGGCGGTCACCATTTGATAGGCCCCCTGCATGACCCCTTCGGTCGTATCCAGCGGACAGAAACTGGAGTAATCATACGATTCCCCAGGTTCAAGGACCGGCTGCTCACCCACGACCCCTGCCCCCTGCACCTCTTCGATGCGACCATTGGCATCCGTAATGACCCAGTAGCGACTCATGAGCTGAACGGTCTCGCTGCTCTCATTGGTGAGTCGAACCTGGTAGACAAAACAGTAGGCCCCCTTCGCGGGCTCCGTTCGTTCCGGGGCGAAGCGGCTTTGGACCTCGACTTTGATTCCGCGCGTGACGGCCGTTGATTGGGTTTCGGAAACTTCCATGGCCTAGCTCAAACCACGATTTTCCTTGATGGGTCAAGACCCTTTCCGGCAAGATGGTGGGCACGCGGCGGTGGCGGAATTGGTAGACGCGTCCCGTTTAGAGCGGGATGGTGAAAACCTTGGGGGTTCGAGTCCCTCCCGCCGCACATGGCAACAACTATTTTTTATGATGCACCCGACTTGGGTCACGTGCGTGTCGAAGGACCTGACGCAGCCGATCTTCTCCAACGCATCACCACCAACAATGTCACCACACTCACCATCGGCGAAGGGCAACACAGTGCCCTCCTTGATCGGAAGGGACATGTCCTTTCTCTTTTTTATCTGATCAAACAAAGCGAGGAGCGATTTCACCTCATTGCTCCTCTCCCCATTGCCCAAAAAACATTGGGACTCATCCAGCAGATGATCTTTGCTGATCGTGTGACGGTCAAAGACGTCACGGCCGACTTCCATGCCTTCTGCCTCCTCCCTTTTCCCCTTCATTATAGAGTTGTCCTTCGGAGCGAGGTTGATGCTGCACGAGCGGATTTGGAAAAACAATATCGACCGATAACTCAACAAGAGTTCGATCTTCTGCGGTTGAAGGCAAACATCCCGGCCTATGGCATCGATATCGGAGAGGACAACATCTTGCTGGAAGGAAACCTTGCCCACACCTACGCGCGCAACAAGGGGTGTTATCCAGGTCAAGAGGTCATCGAGCGGCTTCACACCTATGCAGACGGGAAGACTCCAAACATCGTCACCGCGATCGTACTCCCTTCATCTGGTGAAACGGCAGGACGGATTACCTCACGTGCCTACGATGCGTGCGAAGGAAAAACCTACGCGATGGTTGCGATGCGACGCGAACGAACACCGCCGGCACGAGCGCCAGCAACCAGATCATAAGATCCAGCACCTGGAAGTGCCCTGCGGCATCGATCCTACAACCACAACTACCGGCCGCTGACGATGCTCCTACTTCACCCGTCATCGTCTCGCCGGTCCGCTCTGCTTCTTCAGCGGCATCTTCGGTATCACCATCGACACCGCTCAAATTCCCATTCCCGACAAGCGTAAATTCCGTAAAGTGATTCGTCTGACAGCACATCGTCCCTCGCGTCGTATCGATCGTGCAACCCGTGAGGCAAAGATACGCATCGGTCGCGGTGTCACGGTAGCAGAGGTCTTGATCTTCTGCTTCGATGCCGAGGTTCGCCAGTTGCGTCGTGTTGATCGGGAGACAGAGATCACAGTTACCATTGAGCGAAGTAATGGCGGCACCTTCCGCATCGTTACAGGTAATGTCGTACCCGTGCTGCGCCGTTGGCCGATTGCCCGACTGATACGGGAGGAAGGGATCGGGTTGTACAGTACACGTCACCTCTTCTCCGCTATCACCAAGGGCCAACGCCGGACATTGGAGTGAGAAATTATCAGTAAGGGTGAGGGTATTCGCTACACCAGCATCCCATGTTTGAGTCAGCGATTCAGGAACAGTTCCCGCGAGGTTCATCGTGATGTTCACGGCCGTTGCCCCTTCCGTCTCGACGGGGACACAGGTTACCTCCGCAGCCTCGGAGAGGTAGAGATTCGAACCGATAAGATTGACGCCAAAGACATTCCACACGTCACCACTGACACACTTGAGCGTTGCATGACCTTCACCATCCGTCGTGACCTCGGAGTAACCGCCCAGTTCTGAATACGCACTGATCCAGACTTCACCGACGATCGATTCCGCAAGTGATTCCTGGGCATTGATCACCGGATGCGGCAGCGGAATTCCCTTGCTGATGTTGAGTGAGGCAGCTTCAGCGGAGACAACCGAAATCGCCAATTCACCGTCGAAGCGCCGGAAGAGAAGTGTGGCGGCATCGACGCTGCCGCCGGGCGTGACGGAGACAGAGATTTCTTCGGGAAGCGTCAAGTTTTGCTCATTCATTTCCGACCACGGTCGGTAGGCCTTGAGATAATACGTCGTTCCTGCAGTTGCAGCGCCAACCGTAATCGTACACTGACCGTCGTTATTCGTTGAACACCCGTTGCTGTCGTATCTGCGTCGGTCTGCATCCGAAGTTCGGTCCGCAGCCGAGAAGGCACTCGCCTCAATCCAGACCCAACGAACGGCACTCCCCTGATTATCTTGCACGGTCACATTGATGGAGGCCGTCCTGAGGAACGTGAGATCCGAAGCCTGCGTACCTCCGGCGGTGATATCGAGACAACTCGATGACGACCCGGGCGAGAGTGAGGCATACCCCGAACCACTATGCCAATAGCCGAAACACCACCTGCCCGCCGAGAGACGACACGTATAACTCGATGCACTCGCTTCACATTGGCGCCAGATGGAACCCTTGCGCGCATGGACGGAGATGTACGTTGTATCCAGATCGAGGGCATTGCCTTCGTCATCGATATAACTTCCCGTCACCGTCGCATCAATCGGGATCATGGTGATATTGACGGCCGTGGATCCACCACTCTCCCCCGACGTAAAATCAGTTGTGGCTTCAAGGGGATCGTAACTCAGGTTGCCCCAGATGTAGGGCTCGATTTCGTATGTCGTGCTCGATGCCAATCGACGCGATGTACAACTTCCTCCGTCAAATGAGATCCACGTGCCATACCAGTAATCATCGTCGTCGCTGCTCGCAGGACGAATACTGCCTCCTCCATGAATATCCGAAAGGCCATTGCCGTTTTCATCAACCAAACAGAAATTGACCGTGTGATCCCAGAGGGCAAACGTAAACGATGCACTCCCGGGAGCTTCGATCGTTTGCATCCCTTCATTACTAAAGTTTGAGATGGTTTGATTCATCCAGTTCGTGCTATCCCAATAGGAGCACGAGGTATTATAGCGAAGTCCAGACAATGCCGAGATCGAGCATGTTCCAGCGGAACCCGTCTGACAGTATCCCCAGTCATTATTCCCGTCGCTGTAGGTCCATGCGTTGCACCAAGCGTTGGCAACGGCGTTGCCACCGTTATCGACCGCGGTGAAGGAGAGCGAACTGTCTTTGCTTTGAAGCGTAAAGTTTTTTGTCGTTGCGGTATCGGCCGCGAGGGTCACCGATTCCGAACTGCTCGCATAACTGGTGCTTCCTCCCGTGTATGGTGGATAGGTCCAAGTAGTATAGTTTCCGGGGGGAATAGAGATGGAATAATATCCACTGGAATCCGCCTGATCATACCCCCAGGCATAGCAACTGTCCGCGCTGCTGGAGCCGTCATAATTTCCAAGACTTACGGATGCATTTTCGAGCAGGGCACCGTCACTCCCCGAGACGACACCACTGATCGTTGCACTGTTTCGCTTCGCCGTAAGATTCACCTCGACGATCGCATCATCTTCATCCGCGGTAATGGTGCGATACGAGATGCAACCGTAAGAACATGACTGGTAATTGGTGCACCACGCTCCAATGTAGTGTGTTCCCGAAACGACATAGACATCCGTAAAGGAAGACGCAATTTCCTTTGAAGTGTAATTGGGTCCGCTGACATACATCGTCAGACCGGAGGTCACTGCCGAACCAGCGTCATCTGTGACACGAACACGGACGATGATGTCCTTCTCCGGGAGGACGATCGATTGCGACAGGCTTCCGTCAAAATCGATATCAAACTCATCCGAATTTCCATTGCCATAACGTTCAGCAATCGTGGAATTATAAGGAGGATACGCAACAACTTTATAGTCGGTCAGATCGAGGGAATAAGCACTGTAACTCGATTCGTTTTCTATGTAGTATTCGTAACAATGGGCGGCACGGTAATTGGCATACGTCCCATAATAATAGGTGGAATAACAATCGCTTGATTGACTTTGAACGGTACGAAAACGCGCGACACCGTTACTGTCCGTACACGCACTTTCGTAAACACTGGAGGACCCGCTCGACCATGAGACCGGCTGGAGACTCACGTTGACATCTTGTACGGGTGAGCCACCCGCGCTCACCGTTACTTCAAGCCAGGCATTACCATTCCCCCCTGTGGACGACCAACACGTGGCATAGGATTCCGTCGGGAAAAAAAGGATAAGAAGAGCAGTAGCAAGGATCCATTGCATACAGCAGAAATCTTACACTCTTTGGAAAGATCAAAAGAAAAAAAAGAAAACATTATTACAAGCAAAAAGGGGACCAGAAAAAACTCATAAGAAAATCAATAAACTATCGGATAATAGGCATGGGTGCAGGAGCACCCGGAGAAAACATTCCTCACTGTTTTTGATCATCATCACGAAGCCAGGGGAGTGGCTCCTGTGAATCAACAACGACCACAAGAAGATGATTGCGATAACGATAGGCGACTTCGCGGATTCGCTTTGATTCGGGACCACGAAACCACTGCATGCCGATCAATTCACCTCCTTCATTATAAAGGTTCCGCACGAAGTCGCCGGGCTCTTTCGTCACCTCCCGGATCGAACGATTGCCGTGATGGACTCGTGCGGTCAGAGGTGAAATCCGAGCAACTTCTTCGAGGCGTTGCTGAAGTTGCGAAACGAGGGGTTTCACCTGCGGCCACACGGCACTCTTCACGTCATCCCATTTTCCCATAACCGTATGATCGAGTTGCTCGTTGAGTTTTTGAATCTGTTCCATCGGTTTTTGCAGCCGGAGCGTTCCTTCTCCAAAAACCTCTCCACCTCCAAAACGAACAGCCATATCACGGGCAACACTCGCCAAGGAAAGGAGCGCTACATTCACGCGTTCTTTTTTCTGCAACTGCCAGATCATCACGCGGGTCACTTCAGCGCCACGCTTGATTTCATACTGATTGACTCCCGCCCAGCCAAATGCCTGGGCAAAGTGATTAGCCGCACTTGCCGCCAAAATGCCGGCATACGCCTCAGAAGGAAGCGTCACCCGCGGTCGCATCAGGACTGATTGGTTCAGTTGTGAAAGAGTGTGCGAAAGGGAAACATTTTGCATTTGATCAAGGTACTGTCGAAATGATCGATCGCCCTGCGCCAAGGCCTCGAGGGCAGAGTCTGGAAGTTGTCCTCCCATAAGACGTGAGACATGCGATCGAATACCAGCGACCGTGGCATCCCCCATCATCCGACTGAGGATGCTGTCATAACCAGACCATCGACTGAGCCGTTGTCGAATCGTCTCTTCCGAGGGAGGCCAGACTTGAAAGCCTCCTTCCGGCGGTCGGGAGGCCTGATCATAGAGTGTCCCTGCAAAAACGTCGATGATGCCATCAAGTGAGGTGGTCAACGCCGTCTCAATAGACTGCGAGAGGGTTTCCAGTTCCGCCGTTTCTTCTTTGCTGATTGCGTTTTGAAAGAGGATCTCACGCACCACCTGCCGCGAGACACCCGGAAGCCACGTGGTCATGCGTTGTTTGATGTCGGCTACAACCTTCACCTTCGTCTCTGGATTGGGCGACGTCTGCGACGACAAGGCCTTGGAAAACCAACCGGGAACGTCCTGATTCAGCCGCGCGGCAATCAACCCTTGCGCCTTGCCTTGGACAAATCCTGCAACGCCATCGAGTGGAAACGCGCGTGCCACCGCCTCTTCCCCGCCGATGGCAGAAGCTTGCCCCGGACACAGCATCATCATGAGAACGATGATGAAGTATTTCAACGATTGCGACAATCGATCTGAGATTCGTTGGTAAAATCGGCAATGCATGTTGCACGCCCTCCTTCATTGATGTTGAGTTCCCGCGACACCTTCCGCCCACTCGGGGGATGCAAAACACTCACCAGAAGTCGCCCTGCTTGAACCTTGATTCCCTGCAGCGGCGTCTCACGATCGGCGAGATAGCCGGGAATCGTGACGACACCCCATGGGCGCGCCTGCACACTGACACTGGCCTCTTTTTTCGGCTTCTCCGCTGTCGTGGGTACCGCGGCAGCAACGGGTGGCGGAAGAAGAGCAACGACAACATTTTGTTTTTCCTGTTGAGCCTGAGGTGACAGTGGAATGACCATGCCGTGCGACGTCATCGAGAAACCACCGCCGAAGGCAACGATGGCTGCCATCATGACATGACCAGCCGTTTGGAGAAGCGATCGTGAGGAAACGGGAAGGAAGCGTGTCGCTCGCGTTGTTCCTTGTGGAAGCATCTTCTCCTCATCGCGGGCAGATGTCGGTGGTGCCAGTTGTTCCCGAAGGATTTGACCCAGTTCGAAACCGGCAGCGATCTCTCCCGAATCGTGAACATACCGTTGCAGGTCGTGAAGAAAGGCATTCGCAGAGGAATATCGACCCTCAACGTTGACCGCGAGGGCAAGATAAAGAATCGCCTGAAGTTCCGGCGGAACATCCTTGAGGTATTCCGCTGGAATGTCGGCCATCTTGACCTTCTCCAGGACCTCCAAGTCATTCGCGCCTTCGAAGAGGCGTCGTTGAGTCAAGAGTTCGCACAACACCACGCCGGCCGAAAAGACATCGGACCGCTGATCGAGGGGCTGACCCCGCGCCTGCTCCGGCGACATGTAGGCGAATTTTCCTTTGAGCTGGACCGTCGTCGTTTCCTCGGAACGATGA
>JACQMA010000057.1 GCA_016203825.1 Deltaproteobacteria bacterium
AGATTATCAGAATAACAAAGATTGTCAATCATTGTTATTTCTTGGTTACCCTGCAATCAGGCTTGAGAAGGCGGTGACGAGGTCGGGGTCGAATTGGTGACCGGCGCCACGTTGGAGTTCTTTGAGGGCCGTATCGAGCGAGAGGGGCTCTCGGCGATACGGTTGCGGACTCACCATCGTGTCCCAGGCCTCGGCGATCGCGATGATGCGTGCCGTGCGCGGAATGGCTTCGCCCGTGAGGCCATCGGGATACCCGCTGCCATCAAAGCGTTCATGGTGATGGCGAATCGCCTCCATTTCTTCGGAGAGAAAAGGTGATTCGCCGAGCATCTCGACGGCAAAGACGGGATGTTGACGAAGCAGGTCCAGCTCCGTGGCATTCAAGGGATCTTTTTTGGTAAGAATTTCCGTGTCGATTGCAAGTTTTCCAATATCGTGAAGGAGGCCGGAACGACGTACGGTATGGGCATGACCATTGGTGAACCCCACCTTGAGGGCGAGGCGTTCGGAAAAGAATGCGACGCGCTCGGCGTGTGGGATGAGGAGATTTTTCATGAGTGGGACTTCACCGACTGTCTTCATGAGGGCTTGGAAATAAGCACGCTCCGCCTCGTTGCCGATGCCAACAATGCGATCATGCAAACGATCAATCAGGGCACGATTTTCGGCCAATGTTTTGTGTCGATCGCTCGTGTCGGTCGAAGAACAGACCATGCTGGCGTTCGCTTTTTTCGCCTCGAGGAGCGCACCGAGGGCATATTTAAGGAGGTCTTCTTTGGACGTGATGGTTTCGGAGAGGGCGGCAACACCGAAACTCGCAACCATCCCGAATCCACCCTGTTCGAGCGGGAGGGCGAGTGGTTCGAACGCCTTTTGCATGCGCTCTGCGGCGCGCCGTGCCGCCGTTTCATCCGATTCGGGAAGAATCACGGAAAATTCATTGTCACCATAACGCGCGGCGACGTCGACCTCACGCACGGTGTGGTGAATGAAGGCCGCCGTTTTGGTGAGGAGTCGATCCCCTTCCGCGTGACCCAGCACTTTGTTCATCGTCGTCATATTTTTGATCGCCATGATCACGATCGCCAAGGGACGTTTATAGCGATTGGCCTTCTTGACCTCTTGAACGAGGAGGTCGTTGAAGTGTTTGTGGTTAAAGAGTTTCGTGAGTTCGTCCCGGATGGCCATCTCTTTGAGTTTGTGGGACGTTTTTTGGATTTGTTCGTGCATCTTTTGTCGATCCAGGAGGTGGTGGACGACATGGATCAAGGCCATGCCGGCGAGGTCGCTCTCGGTGACGAGATCACGGCGCCCCTGGACGTGCTTGCGGAAGGGCCGTGCCTCGGCAAGCGTTGGAACAACCATCAGGAGTGGTGTTTCGGGCATCGCTTCGAGCAGGGATTCAAGTTTGCCGTTGCACGACACGGTATCGATGACGAAAAGATCAGCGTGACGCGTTGGAAGTGCCGCATCTTTTGTGATGACTTCGAGTGAAACGCCGGGATAGACATGGTTCAGCGTCGTTTCCATGGCGCGGGCGAGCTCAGGACGATTGGTGCGGACGTCAATATGGAGGTGTTCACGATGTGGCATCAGAGCCCTTGGGTGACATCAAACGTTTAAGTATGCGCGCAGAATATCGAAAAAATCCTCTTCTGGCAATGTGTTTTTGTGTCGTAGGAATCCTCGCCGTCTCATTGTCTGCCTCGGCACAAGTTGTCACTCGTGATGTTGTCCAACACATCATCGCTGAAAAATTACTCGCCGGTCAGGAGTTGCTTTTCGCTCGAAACTACACCGAAGCCATGAAGCTCTTCAAGGCGATGGAGGCAGCGTATCCAACTTCGCCTGCGGGTTATTTTGGAGAGATGGCGACGGTCGAAGTGCAGATGCTCGAACGCGACGATTTTCACCTTGAACGCGAATTCGAAGATGCGGCCAGGCGCGGTGCCCAAGCCGTTTCCCGCGTGATGCAGTCGTATCGACCGACAACATTCGAGCTCATGTTCGGCGGCTCGCTCTACGGGCTTCATGGTTTTCTCAAGGCACGCAAGGGAGAATGGCTCACCGCGTATTTTCTCGGTTCCAAATCGCGTCAGCTCTTTCGTCGTATCCAAACGACGGATCCCCATTTTGTCGACGCCGATTTTGGTATTGGCATGTACCTGTACTGGCGCAGTGTGTTTACAAAGGAACTCCCTTTTCTTCCATTCTTTCCGGATCGTCGGGAAGAGGGAATCAAGCTCGTCACACGCGTGGCGGAACGCGGCTGGCTCTCCAAAGATTTGGCTCTGGTCAATTTGGGGATTATGAATTTGGAAGAACGACACCCGGCCAAGGCGATCAAGATTTTACATCGGTACGTCGAACGCTATCCGCACAACGTGATTCTGCACTCGCTTTTGGGTCGTGCGTATGTTGCGGGACACAAATATGATGAAGCCGTGGTCGCATTTGAACAGGCTTTGCAGTTGGAGCCGATGTTTCACCGTGCCCATTATTTTATGGCCATTGCCCTCGTCCTCAAGAAAGATGCAGCATTGTTGCCGCGGGCTGAACAGGAGCTTGATCGTTTCATGGCCACTTCCCCAAGTCAGGAATGGCAATCGTATGTTCACTACTGGCGCGGGATGATTGCCGAAGTCCGTGGGGACAAAATTCGGGCGCGGAAGGAGTACGAAGTGGCGATTGAGATGAATTCTCATCTGAAGGGTGCTAAGTTCCGACTCCGTGGACTCGGAGGAGGACTGTGACGAACGGAAAACGTATCATCCTCGCAGTTGGTTCGGGCCTCCTCTACGTCTGGGGATTTGCGGGGTTTTATTTGGATGCGCTCGCCTGGGTGGCACTGGTCCCGCTCTTCTTCGCCATACGTGATACTTCTCCACGTCGCGCTTTTTTCTTGGGTTGGCTTGCTGGTTTCACAGCACACGTTTATGCATTTTACTGGGTCGTGCGAACCATTGTCGTCTTTGGCGAACTTCCCCTTCCCATCGCGTTGCTGGCTCATGTATTGCTCGCAGCCGCACAGTCGGCACAGTTTGGTGTGTTTGCCTTCCTCCTTATTTTCTGTCATCGCGAGCCCGAAGGGCGTGGCTATATCCTGAAATCAAGTTGGTTTATTATCTCACCAATAGTATGGTTCGTAGTCTAAT
>JACQMA010000058.1 GCA_016203825.1 Deltaproteobacteria bacterium
CATGTACACCATCAATGCTCTTTGCGGCTCGATCTGGAAGCGTTTTTCGATGTGTGCCCCGATGTTTCAACCGATTCGCTTCTCAACTTTTCTCGACTGGAAAATGCAAAAAATTGCTTCCCAAGAGGGAATGTTTCGTCTTCTCGATACCCCTGCGGAGTGGGAAGGCATGAGACAAATGTTGGCACGCGAGGCGAAACAAAAGAGGGACACCCCCGATGGAAGGGCAGTCCAAGAACTTCAGGCTCAACTCAATGCGGTCGACCCCAACATCCCTCTCGTGGTTGGCGGAGGAAATTTTCCAGAAAGCTATTTTGTCTCCGCAACGATGCTTGTGAACGTCGAACAGGACCTCGCCGAGATCATGCGGCAGGAAGGAAATCCATTTCACATCGATACATTTATAGAAGACTACTGCGCCCGCCAGGTCCTTAAAAACGCCCTGCAGTCGGCAAGCACGGTCGAGCGCCTCTACATCGTAGAGGCCCTCGGTATTCTTGAGGGAAGCGGTCAGGGAGAATTAGAACTCTCACCACTCCCATCATCGGTTGGCTCCCTCTCTGGTGGAGCACAAACATATCTCCCCTGCGATGAAGCGCTCGGATTTCCCGCCCCCCTCTGGAACGCTTGGACTCAAGCGAGGATGTGGTGGAACAACGAAACGTGTCATCCTGATATCATTGGTGCTGTACCCCTTCTGCGATTCTCCGAATCGTATGCCACGTTTACTATCTTCTATAACTCGAACCATAGTGCTCACCGGCAGGAATCGGTGATGAAACTTGATCAATCACAATGGCAACGGGTGGTCGATGCATTCCATAGAGAACCTGTAAGAACCGTTCAAGAAGAACGGCGCGCGATCAAAAGAGCTGTGGCCGCCTTTGGCAAGATCGTCGCCGATCTCACCCATGTCACGACGCCACCATTTGCCGATGGCGGTGCAATCGCCAAAGAACCTGTAACGCCAACCAGAGGCGGGGACGACAGTATTCTCTACGAAGAAGACTGCATCAACAAATCCGACAATATTGCCCAATTGCTTTGGCACCTTCAACAAGCAGGGCTCCTTCAGTTTCACCACACCGATGTTACGGGTGCGATTGCCAAGAGTTCAAGGTTTCGCCATTTTGGGAATCGGATTGTTCAAAACGATACGGGAGAAAACTTCGTCGTCGATGCCTGGGTCGTTGCGACGGGCCAAGAGCCAGTCATTGCGCCAGAATTACCGTGGGCTCATGCTTACCGAGAACACATCCTCACGCTGGACAACCACTAGGAAGCAGCTTCCTTTTGGTCTTTTAGACAATGTTTTTCGAGAAGCTCGAGGCAGTCGTTGGGCGAGACACCGTTATAAATCCGCTTTGGAGGACCGTCGTCGCCAGGCAAAAAGTCGCGCGTGCGATAGTCTTCCCACTGGTCGTCGGGAATGGGACCGATGATGAAAACATTGGGGCCGATTGTGCAGTGACCGTAACAACCACCGTCACCAATACAGACGCGGTCACCTAAACGCTGCTTGCGAACGAGTTCGATAAACTTCTCTTTGACGTCTTTCGAGAAACGCTCCGAACAACTCTTCGTCTTGCAAACACAGATTTTGTAGCGTTGTATCACGCATGGAGAATATACCACGTGGCGTACGATCGCAAAGACCATTACTACCGACGTGCGAAGGCCGAAGGGAAGGCGTCGCGCGCGGCGTATAAAATTTCGCAACTCCACCGGCAATTTCATCTCTTTCGACGCGGCGACAAGGTGGTTGACTTAGGCTGTGCCCCCGGCGGGTGGCTTCAAGAAGTGTCGACGTTCGTCGGACCACAAGGAAAAGTCGTGGGGGTCGATCTCTTACCGCTGAAAATTGTTCTCCCCAAAAACGTGACGTTCATCCCTGGTGATCTTCGAACTCCAGGTGTCACCACCGCAATCCATGAGCGCCTCGGGGGCGAGGCCGACGTTGTCCTCTCCGACATGGCCCCCAACACCACGGGGGTTGCGTTTACCGACGCCTATCGGTCGTTTGAATTAGCAAAATTCGCCTTCGAGGCCTGTCAGCGGCTCTTGAAGGACGATGGAAAATTTGTCGTGAAGATTTTTACCGGTGATGAAGTGAAGGTGTTTCGTCAAACGCTCGCCGAATGTTTTACGACCGTCCAGATCGTGACCCCACCCGCCACACGCAAGGGATCATTTGAAATCTACATCGTGGCCACGGGATACAAACAACGTTAGGCCTCGGGTGGTGGCGGAAAGGCAATACCGAAGAGCATGCTTGCTACCGCAACTTTGAACGACACAAGGCGCCAAGCAACAATCAGCGCTAAGGCTCCAAGAAGGCCAGCTGAGGGACCGACATCGAAGCCTGGAATTGATCGCCCTCCACCACCACAACCTCCTCCGTTTCGTGCACGCATCATTTGCTCCAAAGCTCTTTCTCCGAATTCCTGAGCCGCCTGTTCGCGAACCCATGCTTCAGACATGCCAAGCTGCTGAGCAATTTCAGCAACGCGCGCATCCGTCAGTACTCCAACAATATACGGGTGCCCATCGTTGAGCCTTTTCCAACGAGCGAGATGGTCATTCCCATCGGGAATATTGGTCGCTTCATCTTGAGTGGAATGTGCTGCTGACGAGTCCTGCCATGATGCGAAAAGCGTTCTTCCCTGCCACAGCCGCGCAATGGGATCGCCACCTGATTGCATTTGGACCTCCTCGCGAAGCACCATCACCCTTCGCTTTGGTGATCCCCCACTTCAAGCGCTACCTCTCCTCATTTTCTTTTTCAACAAAAAACCCCACTGAGCTTAAGCCCAGTGGGGTCATTATGGGGAAAGGAGATGGGGGATGCGGGGCGGACGCTTGTCTCCTTTCCCCCACGTCCGCCTTGGTCATTCGTTGACATGGAGGGCAATGCCTCTTACCTTGCACTTTCCTTATCGGATGTTCTTAAAAAGAGTTGCGTACTTTTTATGGGCCCACTCGTCGGAAAACTGAAGCACCTCGCCCCCTGGATCGTAGCGGTGGCTATCTTTGCGTATCTCTTCAACCTTTACCCGCCAGGCCAAATTTGGGCAGCCTTGCGCTATGTCAATTTTTTGTGGTTTACGCTCTTTGCGATTGGCTATTTTCTCGTCGTCTACGTTGTTGACTGCTGGTCCGTGCAACACGTCATTTCAGGCTTAAGTCACCCGATTTCGCTGCGCGATACCCTGCTCGCCCGAGGTGTGACCTATCTCATCATGGTGATCAACTATCCCGCAAGCCAAGCGGCATTCGCGTATTACCTCAAACGCAAACGCCAAATTCCCATTTTTGATTGTCTGAGTATTTTCCTCTTTGTCATCATCGTCGACCTCATGTGGGTCGTGACTCTTGCCTTTATCGGCTCGCACTTTCAGCCGCTGATCGTTGGCTCCGTTGATTTCGCCCCCACCATCCGCATGGCGGCCATCGCGGTGGGCATTGGCTTTATCGTGTGGATCGGATTTTGGCAGCGCTGGCTGGGGCGTCTCTTCCGTATCAAAAAGAGATGGGGTTGGCTCGAGCGATTTCGCGCGCATCATGTCTTTGGGATTTTTCCGAAGGCAAAATTCAAGGATTATCTCACGACAGCCGTTATGCGCATTCCCATTCACGTCAGTATTATTTTCTCTATCTACATTGTGGTCATGACCTTCGATGTCTTCATCCCGTTTGTGAATATTTTGGGGACACTCCCCATTGTCCTCTTCATCGGCACGCTCCCTATCACCCCCGGTGGTCTTGGGACCACCAACGCCGCCATGGTCCACCTGCTCGCCCCCAGGATGCAGGGGGACATTTTTTCTCAAGGGATCATTACGCCCCAGGAACTCATGCTCACGGTGTCGCTCTTATGGATGTTTGCCAACTATCTCCTCAAAATACTCCTGGGGGTGATTCTCCTCAGATCCGTGTCCCGCGACCTTTTCCGGCCGACGGCCGATGTCCCCGAAGAGGTGGCCGAAAAGGAAGCGACCCACCTCGGTGGAGCCATCTAACCATCCGATCTTGTTTTTCTTTTTCAATTTTTTCCTTCCAAGACCTGACCAAAATCAGTACAATAGGGGCAGTGGCGTGAGAATTGCAGATTTCCTGGTCTTGTGGAGCATATGCCAAAAACCACGATCATCCAGGGGGCCGAGCTTACCGAGTATTTTCGGGGAAAAGTCCAGGCGGCGCTCGCCAACCAAAGTTTGATCATTAGTGAACTGACGGAGTTTTACCTCGTCAACCTCCTCCAAGAATTTCGACGCGCCAAAGAATTTCTCGAGCAGCCCATGGCGCTGCTGCTGCTCGAAGCGATGAACGGTGACACCGCGACGCGTACGCGGTGCCTCAAACAACTCGGCGACAGCGCCCTCTACCTTTCGGGATACTTTTCTGACAGCCTCCGCAACAAACTCGTTGATCAAAACTATTACATCGCGATGGGTGGCAGCGCCTATGGAAGTCTCGCCGCAATGTTTGCGCCAGAAAAAACATTTGCAGAAATTTTTGGGGAACTTGCTGAAAAGTTTTCACCGCTTGTCACGATCCTTGCCGAAGTGGCCCCATGGAATCAGGGGTCCGATGACGTCAATCTCCTCAAGATGTATGAACGGTGGCTCGCCACCGGTGACGAACGGCTTCGTGAACTCCTCGAACGCAAGGGGATTACGGCAACACCCTTCTCGCCCGAGAGGAAGCTCCAGTGATTGCCCTGCGCGTGCAGCGGCTCCTCATGCAACTCTACGGACTCCACCACATTCCGAATATTGACCAGCACCTCATCGCCACGATCCCGGAAGGAGCTACAACCGTTGTCGGTCATCGGGATTTGCAACGCGAAGCCGTATTTGTCTGCGAAACGGGCGATGGTTTAGAAATCGGCGTTTACCTCGATCCCGCAATCCTCAAACGTTTGTCTCGTGGACACGCTCACACCCGCGCCGATGACTTGAGCTGCGTCGCCGAAGGCGTCAGTCATTTTATTTATCTCACCGATCGGTATCTCGAGGGGAGAACGTGTACGCCGCTTGAATTGGAACTCCAAGCCGAGGTCGACAAATTTCTGACACGAGCCCTCTTGACGCTCGAATCAGATGGGCGTCCGCCGCGCGATCTTTTTTACCGTCAATTTGAAGGCGTTTCCTACGACGCGACGCTGAGCACCGATGAACGAACCCGTTACGAAACGGCCAATCACTTTGCCGCGAAATTCTGCCATGATCTCGCGGATCACTATCTGTACCCGTTCCGCCGTGGCGATCTCATCGACCACGTCCGTCCCTTCTTCCACGAAGGACTGCAAGAAAAGATTGCGCGGGTCATCCCGTAACACTATAAGCGCCCCATGCGTCACGCACTCTTTCTTTGTTTGCTGATCGCCTGCGCGGGCTGTGGCACGAGTGCCACGAGCTTTGACCCGGACGTCGTCACCGATTCTCCCCCAACGATCACGCGTATCGCTCCTGCAGCGGGAGTGGCGGGAGATACGATTACCATTTTTGGTCTCGGATTTTCGGTGGCGCCCCAAAATAATATCGTCAGTATCGGGAGTGCCATCACCACCGCCGACGGCTATCAGCTCGTCGATCCTCCGACGTCTTCTGAAATCGAGTCACTCACGTTCACCATCCCCAACGACGCGACAACGGGAGAACAGCCGGTGACGCTTGTCGTTGGCGCCTTCTCCAGCAATAGCGACATGATCCTCACGGTGAACCCGTGAAAGAACTCGTGGGCCGGCTCTTGCAACGCTTTTCCGGAATAACAGCCAACGTTCGCGATCTCACGAAACTCCACGGCGATGCGTCGTACCGCACGTATTTTCGCGCTACCCTCGACGATGGTCAGACGTTCATCGTGATGCAGATGCCGGAGGGAAAATCTTCGGCCTCAGAAGAGATTACCAACTTCAAGGGAACATTGCCGGAGCTTCCCTTTATCAATGTCGCACGCTATCTCGCCAGTCGCGGCCTTCCTGTTCCACAGGTTATCGGCCACGACGAATCGAGTCGCTTGATGATTATTGA
>JACQMA010000064.1 GCA_016203825.1 Deltaproteobacteria bacterium
GCATAACGATAGTATTAAATATGTCCTGGAGGGGCACGGCATGCCGTGCCCCTACGGTATCGACGAGCACATGAATCACATTTCCTAACCGTTCATCCGGGACGGCAACGACAGCAGCATCGCCCTTGAACCCCTCACGGAGCATAACCTCCTGGAGAATCTCTTGAAGCCGTCCAACATCAACATTCTCTCCGCAAACTTTGACGATGTCCCCGGCACGACCATGAACGATCAACGTGTCACCTTGAACTTCACCGCGATCATCCGAGACAAACCATCCATCCTTCATGGGATTCATGAAGTTACATTGACTATGTTTTTCAATAAGATACCCTGAAAACAGCATCTTTCCCTTAAAGCACAAAACCCCATTCCGACTCTCTACGGTGACATGTTCAAGAATCCGTAGTCCCCCCAAAAGGAGTCCGACTCCTACTGGGGGGACCTTATACACAGGGGCTGTTGCCGCCTGTGAAGCACATTCGGTGAGTCCATAGCTGGGGAGAACGGGCCAACCAAGGTCAAGGGCACGCTGTGCGAGTTCGGGCGCGAGCCTTCCTCCCCCGATGATCACGGCGCGAAGTGACGGCGGTGCTTGGGTGGAGGCCCGAACAAGATCATAAAGCTGAGTTGGAACGAGGGAGGTGAGGGTGCATTTTTTGTCGCGACACACGGACACGAATTGTTTTGGATCCCATACATCCAATGACATAACATCCGCTCCACTCACATACGCCCGCGCCAGAATTCCCAATCCCCCCACATGAAACGTGGGGAGTGCTAAGCACCAACGATCCGATGCGTTCGATTCCAGGTGACGATTCACCGCCGCCGCGGAACACAGGATCGCCTCTTTCGAGAGGGCCACAAGTTTCGCCGCCCCCGTCGTCCCCGACGACGCAATCCACACGTGCCCCGAAAGATGGGAGCCCTGTTGCTGAACCGCATCTCGCAACTGCCGCTCCCGCTCGACTGAAAGACGAGGATTCAGAAGGATGTTGGTTTCACCGGACTGCCAATCGATCATAACTCCCTCCACTTCAACCCTTCCAACACCTCATCAAATCCAAATCCTGTTCCCGACGGTGGAAGCAGCGCGGGTCCCTTGCGCTGCAGACATTCCGAAAATGCGTTGGGTTCGTAAACCTCGTGCGAAAGCAGCCCGCAGGTGTCGACAACACCCGGAAAATTTCTTGCGCCCAAGGCCGCCGAATACGCCGCCGTCATTTGTCCCAAGGGATGATCCAAGTATGATGTGAACACCACGCGCCGGTTCGTCTTGTGCGCAATATCCATGAGCGGAATGGGGTTCACAACCGCCGGCTTGATAATGATGACCCGCACTCCGGCAAGTTCGGCCCACTGCACATCACGATCACGCGCAAGAGAAACGTCGTATTGCTTTGAAAATTCCTCCCACACCTCGCCATCATACGGAAAGGGATCTTCGAGAAAATCGATCGACGCTCGAAGGCTCGAACTTGCCTTCGAGAGAAAAGATTCGACCGTTTTTCGTTTTGCCGATCCAAAATCGAATCGCCACTTGAGCGCAACATCGGGAATAGTTCGTGCAAGATCATCGCCCAGTTTTACTTTCACAACGGAAAATCCTTCTCGTCGCGCCTCCTCAAACACATTCTCAGCTGGCTTCATCACCAATCGATGACTCGATGGGATGGTCAACCCGTCAAAGAGGTTTCGCTTATTCTTTCGTGCCGCGGCATCAATGCGGGCGAAAAAGAGCGAACGTTCCGTGAGTGGCGTCGTCTTTCCTTTGGCAAGCAGCGCGAGTTGTCGATCGAGCGGTTCATCGCCCCGCTCAGCCCAAGGGTGACAGTCGGCGAAACCGATTCCCAACGAAGGCTCTTCGAGTCGTAGCAAGGCACCACACCGCACTCGATCCCAACGCGCCGGGATCGGTCGTCGAAAGACAAGTTCGTATGGGGCGGCGCAAAGCTTCACCCGAGAAAGAGACCTCCCGCCAAAAGCACGCTAAACCCAAGCGCCAGAAGTGACGCAAGCGCCAAATAACGATTGTGCTTGGGACTTGGGGGGTTGTTGAGCATTCCACGGACCACGAGTCCCGCAAGCGGCAACGTCAAAAAGGGAAAGAGGGTTGCGGCAAAACCCCCATGCGAAAACCAGAGGTAACCGAGGGCAAACGGAAAGAGGCTTAAAAAAGCAATTTCGATCCGGGCAAATTCGATCCCAAAACGCACCGCGAGTGTTTTCTTTCCCGCCTTTGTGTCGCCGGTCACATCACGCAGATTGTTGATCGCCAGCATCACGGTTGAAAGCAATCCCACCTGCGTCCCCGCCCAGAACGATTGGATAACCCATTGTCCCGTGTGGAGGTATGTTGTGCCAACGACCGCGATCCATCCAAAGAAAAGAAGAACAAAAACTTCTGCAATCCCTAAAGAGGAAAGTGGATAAGGACCGCCGCTATACGTATATCCAAAAAGCAAAGAGAGAAGACCAATGACGAGAATGGGCCATCCTCCGTGGATGATGAGGGGAATTGCGATCAGAACAGCGATACCGAAACTCACAACCGCACCGCGCGTGAGTTCTTGGATCGATAAGAGTCCTGATTGTGCAGCCCTCGTCGGACCGAGTCGTTCCTCAGCATCAATCCCCTTCTGAAAATCGATCACATCATTCAAAAGATTCGTGCCGATTTGAATAAAGATTGCACTCACGAGGGCGAGTCCCGCGATCCACCATTTGGCATCGTAGCCAAGGTGAACCGCCACCGCCGTTCCGACAAGCACCGGTGCCATCGAGGCCGTGAGCGTTTTTGGCCGTGCCGCAAGAAACCAAATACCCATTTTTTCAAGCTTCATTACCACCTCCACGAGCAGAAAAGACCAAATATGCCCCAAGTGCGAGAAGACCGACACCCACGAGTCGAGATGCACTGATGGGAATGGGTTCACTTCCCAACCATCCAAAATGATCGATGAGCGATGAGACAAAAAGCTGGGCACTCGTCCACAGTACCGACATAAATGCCGCTCCCACGAGGGGAACGGAATAATTAAAGAGTGCGACAATAAAGACTCCGATGCATCCGCCAAGAAAATACAGAACGGGAACACCAGAAAAGACAAAATGCCCAGCACCGAACCCAACAACCAAAAGAAGCCCCCCAAACAGTGCACCCGCAACATGATTCACCAACGATCCGCCAAAGGGACCGATGCGAAGGCCCAATCCCGCATTGAGGAGCTGTGACAGCATCAAAAAGCCGCCATTCACAAAAGCAAGAAGAGAGAAAAGAATAATCATCGTGTCCTAGAGTAAAACAAAGATGAGTCCAACACCGGCAACCATCAACCCAACCGCACGCCGCATGGTCATCCGAAAAACGGGGAGGCCAAAAAAGCAAAAGTGATCGGCAACGGCAGCAAAGAGAAGATTCCCCACCAAGAAGAGACCGACGGTCAACACCATGCCCAAATGGGCAACGGCGGCATTGGAAATAATAACAATCAACATTCCAAACACTCCTCCGAGCAACAGATAACGAGGGGCAGCACGAAGCTGGTCACGCGAAAATCGTCCCCACACGAGGACGATGGGAAGAGCGAAGACCGCACCAATAAAATGAATGAGAAAAGACGATTCCAACAAACCAAGATGCTGACCAAGAGACGCATTGATCCGCACGACAAACGCGATCAACGTTCCGGCGAGGATACTCGTCCCAACACCAACCAGATGCTGTGGCTTCACGTTCATCACGGTAACCGTTTGAACTTGCGGAAGTTGGGTTTGCGTTTTTCGATGAAGGCGTTGCGGCCCTCTTTCGCTTCTTCGGACATATAATAGAGCAGTGTTGCGTCCCCAGCGAAATCGAGGAGGCCGATCTGGCCATCACAATCGGCGTTGAGTGCGGCCTTGAGACATCGCAGCGCCAGAGGCGAGTGCTCCATCATCTCGCGGCACCACGTGAGCGTTTCTTCTTCCAGGCGCGCAAGCGGCACCACGGTATTGACGAGCCCCATCTTTAACGCCTCTTCGGCATCATACTGCCGACACAAAAACCAAATCTCGCGTGCCTTCTTTTGGCCCACGATCCGCGCCAAGTAACTCGCCCCTAATCCTCCATCGAACGATCCCACCTTGGGACCCGTTTGGCCAAACCGCGCATTGTCGGCTGCGATCGTCAGATCACACACGAGATGCAATACGTGACCACCGCCGATGGCGTAGCCAGCAACCATGGCGACGACGGGTTTGGGGAGAAAGCGAATCTGTTTTTGGACGTCGAGGATGTTGAGTCGTGGAATACCATCACTGCCCACATACCCCGCATCACCCCGTACACGCTGATCGCCACCACTGCAAAAAGCATCATTCCCGACACCCGTGAGGATCACGACCCCAATATCAGCGTCTTCCCGACACACGGTCAATGCATCCTGAATTTCTTTGACGGTCTGCGGACGAAAAGCGTTCCGCACCTCGGGACGATTGATCGTGATCTTCGCAATACCGTCTTCCGTTCGCTCGAAGAGGATGTCGTCGTACTTTTTAATCGATGTCCAGATGTGCTGTGTCATTCGTCGTCACTCCTTCAAAAAAATTTCTGACCCGCCATTCAAATTCCCTCGGTTTTTCCCACGCAACCCAATGAGAGCACCCGGGAACTTCCCACAACGTGCAGTCATCCATAAGTTGAGCAGCTTCTCGCGCCTGCGTCGAAAATTTTCCGTCCTCCTGGCCCACGACCCACAACACGGGACAGCTGATCTCATGGAGCCGAGGTTTGAGATCATCCTGTCGCCCCAAGGACCATAGGCGAAGAGATGCCGCAAGGGCTTCACGAGAATACAGAGATTCGTCGCGGCGCAACGGACACGGACGACCACCGAAGATCGATTGCCCCTGCCAATCCGTAACGACCTTCTCCCATGAATCAGTCAGAAATCGTCTCGCCCACATTTCATCGGATTCAATCCGCGCCGCACGCTCGGCATCACTCGAAAGTCCCGGGTGGGCCGAGACGATGACCGCGCCGCGCCACAACCCCGGATTCGCAAGCAACGCATGAAGCGCCAGCCGCCCCCCCATCGAATACCCCATGAGGAGGGGAGTCTCATCGACGGCCTTCACTTGTGCCGTAAAGGTTCGACCCCATGCCGCAAAACTCTGGGTTGGGACTTCACCAAGCAGACAGGGACGTGCCGTCGGGATTTCAAAATCAAACTGCTCCCAATCCGTACCGTGCCCCAAAAAACCATGTAGACACCACAGCATATTCGTGAAAGGAGCTTTCTATGGGTGGTGGAGAAATTTCGCGCATCGACCTTCGTCCGCAAAACCTTGAAGTGTCGGTTGACGCCCGCCGCGACCCACGCTTTCTCTTCCCATCTCTCCGCACTCCGGTCAATCCCGTGCTCTCCCATCCGGCGAACGGCCTTGGGCCCGCTGGTGAACTTGCCTGGGAGGCGTGGCGTCACATGCGGCGCTCGATTGCCCTTGTCCGCTACGATTTTGGTGTCTTCGGTTTCCGAAATGAAATCCTCACGCGTATGCGTGTGTATACTTCGGGGAAGACCCAGATGATGATGGGGTATTCAGCTCAACTGGCAACCGGTATCAGTTTTGATCTATCGAGCCTTACACGCTACGAAAACATCCCCCTCCTCTCACCAGAGGGATTGCGGCAATATGAAATGAGCCTGACGTACCGATTCTAAACGAGCAGTCGATCGTAGTGATCCCAGAATTGTTTGGTCTCTTCTTCGTCGGGAATGAGTTCGACAACGGTGCGCTGGGTTTTTGGCAAGGACGCTGGAATCTGTTCCCACTTTTCATAATGAAGATTCCACATCCCCGCCCATGATGCAAAATTCACATCGTGACGATTTTCAAACAGCGGCTCATCGAACATGCGTGAAAAAATCTTTCCGCCGCTATTGTTCATCACGACGATGGAAAAAGACACGTCGCCCAATTGGGGAACTACCCACGGCGCGGCAAGGTCATACAACGCCGTCAAATCTCCGACCATCGCCCAGTTGGCGCGACCTTCGGTGCACATTCCCAAAAAGGTCGACAGTTGCCCGTCAATACCGTTGGCCCCCCGGTTCGTCGCGATGGTCCATCCACGATCCTCACGCGTCGCAGCCAAATCCCATTCACGCACGGGAAGACTGTTGCCGAGATACACAAAACTCTCTCTCGGAAGTGTTCGCGAAAGTGCATGCACGAGTGCCGGCTCGGAACGAGGCCACGCCTGAAAAAGCTGAAGCAATCGCTCCTGCCAGGTGCGATCGTGTTGGAAGGAAGCCTCGAATGATGGCGGAACGGAATCGACCGTCATATCGTTCAGCAGCGCCGACAATTCGCCCTGCACGAGAAGGCTTTTTCGTGAGAGCCCCGTAAACGGAAGAGGAC
>JACQMA010000001.1 GCA_016203825.1 Deltaproteobacteria bacterium
CTCCGTAAATCGCGATCTCTTCATGACTCCCTCCCTGACCACCCCTTAGGCGATCAATTTGGAAGTTTCAAGCTCTCCAGTTTTTGGGGTCAAGACCGCCATCGATCACCGAATTTGGCGCCGTCATTCTTTCAAATGAAGGCGGGGCAGGATTTGCAACAAGAGTTGTGTTTAGGCCTGGCGTTGCTTATGAACATCGCTTCGATGATGATAAAAGTCTTGGATTGTATCTTCTGATAGGCACGGCTCACAATCTTCACTGGCTCAACAGTGGTAACGTGCAGAATACTACTTTTGGAAACAATACCTCCGCTCTTCAAATCACGCCTGGAATCCAGAAACATTACGGAGGAACATTCTCCCTCGCCGTTGAACCAACCATCTACATTCCTTTTCACAATAAACTCCCGCCAGGGAGCTCACAACGCAATGTCGGCCTTGGCGGGAAGTTCGGCTTCTCGTGGGCAATTTAAAAGAAATAAAACCTGGCGCCGAGGCCGCCGGTGATGTCGACCTCTGTACTGGGAGCGAGTTCGATCCCCGGTGCAACTTCGAGATAAACTTCAATCGGATATTTCACCCACTGCACGGCAACGCCAACCGGGACACGGACTCCAACAATGGTATCGCCATCATTACGACCGCCGCGATCAAATCCCAACTTACCGCCAGCGCCCGCATAGAAAGGAAGTGTGATGACATCGGTATCAACCGGAATGTCGAAAAAATCGTACGTCACGTCACCGACCAGGGTCAAGGCCTCATCAACAAACGACCATGAGGCAATACCATCAACCGCAAAATGTTCCGTCACATACCCCTTGCCCGTCAAACCCGTTGGCTCACCCAAAACGATACCGGCACCAAATCGCTTTCCCTTCGGCCCATGTGGACTCGCTTCTCGTGCTTCTGCTGCCGTCGTCAAAACGGTTACGACTCCCACGATCACCCACAACATTTTCTGAATCTTCATGGTCCACCTCCTAATCGAATCGCTCGACTGCATAGTCGGCGAGTGACATCAGGGCATCACGCTCAATGGAAGGCTTAAAAAGGGCGAGGTGTGACTTGGCCTTCTCGGCAAAATCACGC
Organism: Deltaproteobacteria bacterium; assembly: GCA_016203825.1. GTDB lineage: Bacteria > UBA10199 > UBA10199 > 2-02-FULL-44-16 > 2-02-FULL-44-16 > JACQMA01. The sequence goes on from JACQMA010000001.1 coordinate 1,093, forward strand.
GCCAGACGAATGGTTGCTTCGACAG
>JACQMA010000069.1 GCA_016203825.1 Deltaproteobacteria bacterium
CCACCCAAAACAACACGACCGGTGGGGTTGATCAAAAATTTGGTTTGCTGGTCGAGGAGATTTCCAGGAATCGTGGGACGAATAATTTTTTCGATGACACTCGTTTTCAGTTCTTCGTAGGAAACCTTGGGATCGTGCTGCGTGGAAATGACAACCGTGTCGACATGGACCGGTTTTCCCTCGGCGTACCGAATCGTGACCTGGGATTTTCCGTCAGGCCGGAGGAAGGGAAGCGTTCCTTGCTTGCGTGCATCAGCGAGTCGCCGGGTCAGGCGATGGGCAAAGGTGAGCGGCATCGGCATCAGCTCTTCGGTTTCGTTGCAGGCAAAACCAAACATGAGACCCTGATCGCCAGCACCCTGTTCCTTGAAGAGTCCCTCGCCTTCGTTCACCCCCTGAGCAATGTCGGGCGACTGACGATTGAGGCTCACCATAACGCCGCACGTTTCTCCGTCAAAGCCAAGGGCAGCATCGGTATAACCGATGTCTTTGATGGTTCGGCGCACGACGTCGGGATAGACGACCGATGCCTTCGTGGTGATTTCACCGGCGACAATGGCCAAGCCCGTGGTGACGAGCGTTTCGCAGGCAACACGTGAATCGGGGTCAAGGGCAAGGAGGGCGTCGAGGACACTATCTGAAATTTGATCGGCTACTTTGTCGGGATGACCTTCGGTTACGGATTCCGAGGTAAAGAGGTAACTGGATGACGCCGTCATAAAATCTCCTTTTCTTTGATGGGGTTACGAAAGCGCGACTTATAGGGGGAAGAGACCGTGCCTGTCAAGATGAAGCTTCTGGAGCTTTCGGTGGAGGTGTTTTTCGATCTCATGGGCCGAGGGGAGGGTTAAGACTTCGTGGAGCAGCTTTTGCGCCTCTTCTCGACTGAGGGAACGAATAATCTTTTTGGCCCGCGGAATGGAAACGGGATTCATCGAAAGGGCTTCAAGATCGAGCCCGAGGAGAAAGGCAATGGCAAAGGGGTCACCGGCCATTTCCCCACAGACCGTCACCGGAATCTTGGCCTTGCGGGCAGCCTCAACCGCGATGTGAACGAGACGAATCACGGCCGGTTCATAGGGGCTGAAAAAATGACTCACGAGTTCGTTGCCTCGGTCAATGGCAAGACCATACTGGAGTAGGTCATTGGTTCCGATAGAGAAAAAATCAACCAGTTGGGCAAATTCAGCTGCCATCATCGCCGCCGATGGCACCTCAATCATGATTCCGACCGGGACATCGTCACGAAAGGGAATTTTTTCCTTTTTGAGATCCTTTTTGACACTGTTCAAAATTTTCAGCACCTGATGGATTTCATCCACCTGAGAGACCAGCGGGACCAGAATGCGCAGCTTTCCGGCCGTGCTCGCCCGGAGGAGGGCGCGCAGCTGGGCAATCAGGAGGGATCGCTCGCGCAGGCACAGCCGAATAGCACGAAGTCCCAGTGCGGGATTCGCCTGTTCTTCATACTCCTGTTGCCCGAAGGCCATTTTGTCTCCCCCGAGATCGAGGGTGCGAATCGTGACGGTTCGAGATCCCAGGCGCGAGAGGACGGTGCGGTAGTTCTCGAATTGTTCTTCTTCCGACGGAAAATCCATGCGGTTGAGAAAGAGGTATTCCGTTCGGTAGAGACCAACTCCCTCCGCCCCGTGCTGGAGCAGACTGGGGATCTCATCGATGAGTTCAATGTTGGCTTCGAGCCGAATGGAGAACCCATCGCGTGTTTTGGCCGGAAGATGAATGTCTTGCATCAAGAGTCGTTCCAAGTCGGCGTATTTTTGTTTGATCGTTCGGTACTGTGCGAGTTCAACTTTTTGCGGAGAGAGAACGACAAGGCCCTTGACCCCATCGACGATGACCGTTTCCCCGTCCGTTACGTGCTGCAAGATCTCTTCCTTCACCCCCAGGATAGCAGGGATGGCCAGCGCCCGAGCAATGATCGCCGTATGGGACGTCTCACCTCCTACTTCCATGACGATGCCCGCCACACGATCACGAGGAAAATTGGCAACCTCTGCCGGGGAAAGATCGTGGACAAAGATCACACATTCGCCTTCTGGAAGCTCCGAGGTTGAAAGTCCGCCGCCTCCCAGCAAATTGTCCATGAGCCGCCGACCAGCATATTCGATGTCTTGATACCGATCGCGAAAATGTCCCTCGGGGACGTTGAGAAAACTGAGTTTGAGCTGGACGAGCGTTTTATCGAGGGCCCACTCGGCGTTGATGCGACCCTGACGAATGGTCTCCATGGTGGACTTGGTGAGCATCTCATCTTGAAGAAAGAGGCGCTGAGACTCGATGATTTTGAGTTGGTCGTACCCTTGAATACGGCACATCTTGGCCTCAACGCGCACGAGTTGTTCTCGCGAACGCTTGAGGGCGGCGACGAAGCGCTGAACTTCCTGCTCGACATCGCGATCGAGAATCCAATAGCGGGGCGGTGTTGGGGTCGTTCGCTTCAAGCAATAGGCCGGGGCAATGGCAATCCCGGGCGAGGTGGCGTGCGAATGATAGCGATGCGATTTCATCTAGTCTTCCCCAAACTTGCCTTCGATTAATTTCCCAAGGGCTTCGACGGCATCCGGAGCATCATCGCCAATGGCGGTCAGCTCGACTTCGGTTCCCCTGGCAGCGGCGAGCATCAAAACACCCATAATGC
>JACQMA010000002.1 GCA_016203825.1 Deltaproteobacteria bacterium
GCATAGGAACTCAGTGTCCCCTTGACGAGTTCATATCCGTCATTGGTCTCCCTTTCCCATTCGTAGGTCAGCTGACTCGAAACCTCGCCGTCGATCTCTCGCGTCGGAAATTCATTCTTGAGAATGTATGCTATACGTTCGCGAATGATGGGGTCGGAGGGAGTAGCCTTCGCAATCGTGCGGATGCGATCGCTCACCTTCTTCCAGACAGGATACTGCATCATCCCGCGAAAATCCCCGCGGACAGAGCGGTCGTCGGTGGCAATGTAGCGAAGGACAAACTCTTCGAACTTCTCGGCATCGAAGACACCACCCTCTTCAAAATCGGCGAGATACAATTTCCCGTCGGGGATCGTGTCGTAACTACTCAATTCGCTGGAAACGAGGGGCCGAATCATAGTGTCCCTAGTATCGGCATGCGGCTTCAGAAGTTGCTCGAATTTTTGCGATTATTTGATGAGTGAAATCAACTAGTTTCACAGGGTCCCCCGGTTAGGGGTCCGACACCTTGTTATAACGCCCGCCGGTCTTCGAAGGCGCGCGTGAGTGTTGTGGCATCGATGTATTCCAGATCTCCCCCAACGGGAATGCCGCTGGAGAGGCGCGTGATCTTGATCCCGGTGGGCTTGATCAGCCGCGTAAGATACAGCGCGGTCGCTTCACCTTCAACATTCATATCGGTTGCGAGCACGACTTCGTCGACGTTGCCTTGTTCCAGGCGCCGCAAAAGTTCAGCGATGCGGATGTCATCGGGGCCGATATTGTCGAGCGGTGACAGCGCCCCATGCAGGACATGATACCGACCACGATACGCATGCGTCTTTTCAATCGCCAGCATCGCAGAAGGGTCTTCGACGACACAAATCACTCGTGTGTCACGTTTGGGATCACGGCAGAGCGGACACGGGTCATCTTCGGTCAAGGCGCAGCACGTGGAACACAAACGCACGCGCTCCTTCACATCGATCAAGGCCTGGGCAAGACTCTTGGCAAAGTCAGCTTGTTCACGAAGCACATGAAAGGCAAAACGAACAGCGGTCTTTTCACCAACACCAGGAAATTTGACGAGTTCGTGGATCAGACGTTCAATCGGCTTGGCCATGACTATCCATTCCCCCCAAGGGGTTTCACGTCACGCACGGCGGCTCCCAAAATTTCCGTCGCGTCCCGCACAACACTCGATTCCAACACTTCGCGCGTGACCTCGCGGTGACGCTCGGCCTTCACCTGCGGCGATGGCTTCGTCTCACCATTCGTTGGCGACGGAAGAATCGTAAGCTCCACTTTTCGTTTAAAAAAAGTTGTGAGCGCTTGATCGACGCGTTGCTTGCGATCCGCTTCTTTGAGCATGTCGGCATAGAGCGGATTCGAAAATTGCATCGTGATGCGCGCGGCATCAAGGGAGACGAACTCACCGTTTTGAAAGAGCGAGGCGATGCGCGGTTCGTTGGCTACGAGCCAACGTTGGAGTGAGAGCCATTGGTCGTCGTTGGCTGTAGGGGCGATTCGCGAATCGCCCCTACCGAGAGCATCGCCAGATGGCGCCTTTGTGACAACGTGGTCGCCCATGCTCGTATTTGTCAGCTTTTCAATTTTTTCCATCAGCTCCCCAATCGGACGGACGGGTTCGACGCGGCAGAGACGCAGGAGCAAGACTTCCAGAAGCATTTTGGGAAATGTGGAACGGGCAATGTCTTGCGCACCCGCATACCACAGCGAAAACATCTGTTGCACTTCTTCGATTGTTGTTTGCTTCGCCGTCTCGACGAGACGTTTGAGTTCATCACTGGGGAGATCAAAGAGTTTTGGATCGTCGCCACATTCCTTGAGAATGACAAGGTGACGAAGCATCTCGAGGAGATCAAGACTCAAGCGATTGAGATCGATCCCTTGGGCAAAAATCTCATCGACGAGTGCTAACGCACGCTTCCCATCATGGCGTACCACCGCCGTGACCACGTCGAAGAGCAGCGTTCGATCGAGAAATCCCAGCATCGCTTTCACTTTCTCCGTCGTCACCTTCCCACCGGAAAAGGCGATCGCCTGGTCGCACAGCGATAAGGCATCACGCATACTGCCACTCGCCTCGCGGGCCATAAGATGAAGCGCTTCGGGTTCCGCCGTCACCTTTTCGATCTTTGTGACCTCGGCGAGTTTTTCAGCGGCGAGACTCGCAGAAATACGTCGAAAATCGTAACGCTGGCAGCGCGAGAGGATGGTTGCCGGAATTTTTTGGGCTTCGGTCGTTGCAAAAATAAAAACCACATGCGCCGGCGGTTCCTCTAAGGTCTTGAGTAGGGCATTGAAGGCCGACGTCGAGAGCATATGAACTTCATCAATGATATAAACTTTGTATTTTCCCGATGTCGGGAGAAATTTGACGTGCTCACGAATCTCGCGAACGTCATCAACGCTCGTATTGGACGCGCCATCAATCTCCTGAACGTCGAGCGAGTTTCCGTTCGTAATTTCTTGGCACGATCGACACGTTCCACACGGTTCTTTCGTGAATCCCTTTTCACAATTCAGGGCCTTGGCCAAAAGTCGAGCAACAGTTGTCTTGCCCACCCCGCGCGCTCCGGTGAAGAGGTAGGCATGGTGAATGCGCTTGGTTGCGAGCGCATTCGTGAGCGTCACGGTCACGTGTTCTTGCCCCACGACATCGGCAAAGGTTTGCGGGCGGTATTTGCGGGCGAGGACCTGATAACTCATGATGCGTCGACCTATAGTCAACACCCTCAAAAAGGCAACTGGTTTTGCCCAAAAGAAAAAGCCCCATGAAGGGGCTTTTTCTCCATCCACCTGACCGAATCACTCCATCTCTTCTTCGTCTTCATCTTCTTCGTTTTCATCGTCTGTTTCACCTTCATCGTCGTCCGCATCATCGATACCATCATCATCGTCAGCTTCAGATTCATCCTCGAATTCATCATCAGTATCACCGTCGTCATCATCGGCGTCTTCGGTGAGCCACGACCAACTCACGTCGGGAATTTCCCGACCATCTTCACAGAGAAGACCCGAAATCGTTGCGGTATATATCTCGCTCGGGAGAAAGTCGATCGCATGACGACAACGAACCGTATCGCCACTGCGCGCGCGCCCCGAAAAAGTATATTCGCACACAACTTCATCACCGCTGTCACTCACGATGGAAAAGGTTTCTGCACTGACACTCGTTTGATCGAGAACACATGAAGCACGAGCCCGCGGTTCTTTGTCGAGGTCGACGTCATCATCGCCCAACTCCGGCTGAGGATCATTGCGCGGCTTGACTTCCAGGATGCGAGCGAGCGCTCCATCATCGTCTTCTTCGCATGAGGTTTCTTCGAAGTCATCAAGGATACCATCAAGGTCACAGTCCTCCTCATCTTCATCCGCAACCCCATCTTCATCATCATCGGCATCGTCCGCATCGGCCTCTCCATCGCCGTCGCCATCGAGCTCATCGAAGGGATCATCCGCAACGCTCGCCATCGTCCCCGAAATCGTCACCGTTCCGAGGTTGAGCGTCCCTCCCGCTGAAACCGGGAGTGCTGTACTGGCAAAACCGACACGGCTCGCAAAAATGACCGTTGCCACAAACTGATCATCAAGCACCAAACTGATCACATAGGCCTTGCCCACCACCAGATCGAGGGAAAATGAACCGTCCGCCTCGATCTCTGCCGTCACCGTCGACCCATCGGTGGCCGTGGCAATGATCTCATCCGCCACAAAACCATCGACGTGGGACTTGGACAAACTCCCCGACCCCGAAGCGAGTTGCCCGGTCACGGTTCGTGCCCCTGCGTCGCTCTCCCCCGTACTTGCATTCGTACACCCCATCACGACAAGTGCCACCACCC
>JACQMA010000003.1 GCA_016203825.1 Deltaproteobacteria bacterium
AGAGATATTAAAGGATCATTCTGAGGGTCTCATAGCCCTTTCGGGTTGTTTGAAGGGTGAAGTCCCATCCCTCTTTGCCGAAGGCCGCGATGCTGAGGCGGAAGCTGCGGCCGAAGAACTTGCCCGAATGTTTCCCGACCGTTTCTACCTCGAACTCATGAACCACGGGATTCCAGCGCAAGATATCGTTCGCCCAAAACTCATCGACCTCGGGAAGAGAAAAGGATGGCCGTGCGTGGCCACGCACGACGTCCATTATCTCGAGCGCAAGAGTGCCCCGGCCCAGGATGCCCTGCTGTGTATTCAAACGGGGAAAGTGATTCAGGACGAGAAACGACTTAAAATGGCGAGTGATCGTTTTTATTTTACGTCGCCCGAAGAAATGGGCGAACTTTTTCCCGAATGCCCCGAGGCCCTCACCAACACCGTGACCCTCGCATCGCAACTAAACCTCGAACTTGATTTTCACACATATCACTTTCCCAAATTTCAGACGCCCGCGGGCGAAGATTTGCCAACGTATCTCGAGAGACTTTCGCGAAAGGGATCGGAAGAGCGATGTTCCACCCTTCCTGAATCACGTCGGCCGGCTTACGAAGCAAGGCTCACAAGTGAGTTAAAAACGATTCGCGAGATGGGATTTGCCGGGTACTTTTTGATCGTCGCCGATTTTATCCGTTATGCCCGAAGCACAGGGATGCCCGTGGGTCCGGGACGTGGTTCGGCGGCTGGGTCACTCGTCGCGTATTGCCTGCGCATCACCGATATCGATCCGCTCGTTCACGATCTCCTGTTTGAACGTTTTTTGAACCCCGAACGCATCAGCATGCCGGACATGGACATCGACTTTTGCATGCGGCGCCGCGACGAGGTCATCCGCTATGTCTCGCAGAAATACGGCAACGTAAGTCAGATCATCACGTTTGGAAAAATGAAGGCGCGCGCCGTTGTGCGCGACGTGGGTCGCGTGATGGGTCTTCCCTACGGCGACGTCGATCGGATTGCGAAACTCATTCCCGCAACCCTGGGAATGACGCTCGAGCAGGCGTTGGAGATCGAGCCGCGCCTGATGGAACTCGCCAAGGAGAAACCGCAGATCAAAGAACTCATCGATATTGCCCGCCAGCTCGAAGGTTTTCCGCGACACGCCTCGACCCATGCGGCGGGGGTTGTCATTTCTGACCGACCGCTCACGGAGTACCTCCCGCTGTGTACGGGACAGCAGGAAGAAATCATCACGCAGTTTGACATGAAGGCGGTGGAGAAGACGGGGCTGATCAAGTTTGATTTCTTGGGACTCAAAACGCTGACCGTGATCGATGACGCCGTGAAACTCATTGAGAAACGCACAGGAACAAAACTCACCATCGACACGATCCCGCTC